>JBATYU010000833.1:0-2827 GCA_049674245.1 Bradyrhizobium sp.
CCAGAGCCGAGGGCGGTGGTGCCGTCATCGCCGGTTCGCGTGTAGATCCGATTGAGCACGACCATGTCTTTGCCCTCTAGCGTCCCATCGCCCAGACCGCGAGCATGGTGATGATGATCGCGACAAACTGCAACAGCACCCGTAACCGCATCAATTTCTGCGACCGGTTCGGCGAGCCGCCGCGCGTCATATTGATGAGACCAAGCAGCAGCACCAGCGCGACGGCGCCAACAGCCAGCGGAAGCAGTATAGAACCCAGAAAGGAAGCCATCGAACGTCAATAACACCGTGCAGGGCGCAGGGCCATCGCACCCGAACGGGCCGCAACGATCTGGCTTTTAGCCCAATAATATCAGATGGTACAATGAGCCTCCGCTGGCCCAGGTGAAATGTGAGTCTGAAATGTGAGGCAGCTTCGCTACGTCTACCTCATTGTCATGGACGCGTTCTACACGTTCCTCGCCGATGACGGCTGGGCGATCGCGAGCCACATTGCGCTGTCGACCTTGATGGCGCTGTTTCCGTTCCTGATCGTGCTGACGTCGCTGTCCGGCTTCTTCGGATCGAAGGAGCTTGCCGACGAGGCGGTGGGGCTGTTGCTGCAGGTCTGGCCGAAGCAGGTCGCCGATGCGCTTTCGGGCGAAATCCACGATGTGCTGACGACCACCCGCGGCGACATCCTGACCATCGGGGCGGTGCTTGCGGTGTATTTTGCCTCGAATGGCGTCGAGGCGCTCCGCGTCGCGCTCAACCGCGCCTATTCGGTGCTCGAAGTGCGGCGCTGGTACTGGCTGCGGCTGGAATCGATCGGCTACACGCTGATCGCCGCCATCACCTCGCTCGCCATGGCGTTCCTGATCGTGCTTGGCCCCCTGATCATCGAGGCGGTGCGGCGGCATATTCCGCTTGTCGTGGAATCCAACGAGCAATTTCTCAATGTTTCGCGCTACGGCATCACCGTCGCGGCCTTGATCGTCGCCCTCCTCATCCTGCACGCCTGGCTTCCGGCGGGGCGACGCGGATTTTTGCAGATCCTGCCCGGCATTATCTTCACCATGGTGGCGTCGCTGATCTCGGGCATCGTGTTCGGCCAATATCTCGCGCGCTTCGCCAACAATTACGTCACGATGTATGCCGGGCTCGCGTCGGTCATCATCGCGCTGGTGTTTCTGTATTTCATCGCCGCGATCTTCGTCTATGGCGGCGAGTTGAACGCCGCGATCATCAAGTCGCGGCTGCCACGCGGCGTAACGCTTCAAGCAGCGCAGTCGCTAAAGCCCGTGGAGACACAGGCTTGAGCAGGAAGGCGTCGGCGCCGGCCGCGAGCGAAGCCGCTTCATCCTCACCGCGGCCGGACACCCCGATGATCGCCATGCGGCCGTGCGGCAGGCTCAACGCGCGGATCCGCCGGATCGCCTCGATACCGTCGATGCCCGGCAACACCATGTCCATCAGCACCACGTCGAACGCGCCCTGCGCGATACGCTCGGTCGCGGCCTCACCGCGCCCGATGAACTCCGCCTGATGGCCAAGCTCGCTCAGGATCGTATTGAGCACGACGCGGCCAAACGGATTGTCCTCGACGCCGAGCACGCGCAGCGGCGGAACCTGATCGGGGGCGGCGGCCTCGGCCGCGGCCGACCCCGCCGCTTCGCTGACCTTCGCGCGGTTCAAGGTTACCGTCAGCGTGAATGTGGCGCCGCCACCGCGCCGCTGCGCGACCTCGATGCCGCCGCCCATCGATCGTGCGAGCTGCTTGACCGAGGACAGTCCAAGGCCGGCACCGCCGAAACGCGAGGTGATCGAGACGTTGGCTTGCGAGAACGGACGAAACAGGCGTTTGATCTCGGCAAGCGTGAGGCCGATCCCGCTGTCGGAAATCGCAAAGCCGACGCCGACCTTGCCCTTGGTGCGGCGCATCGGCGTGACTTCCAGCGCAACGCCGCCCGCTTCCGTGAACTTCACGGCATTGTCGATCAGGTTTTCCAGCGCCGCGCGCAGGCGAACGGGGTCGCCGACCACCAGCGCCGGAAGCTCGTCCGATACCTCGACCTGCCATTGCAACCCTTTCGCCGCCGCCCGGCCGGCAAGCGAATCGCCGGCGTTGCGGGCGAGCGCCCGCAGGTCGAACAGATCCTGGCGCAGGCCGGTCGCTCCGGTAGCGTCCTTGGCGGCATCGACGAACAAGGTCGCAAGGCTCGCCAGGTGCTCGGCGCCGGCCTTGATGGTGTCGACCCAGCGCCGCTCGCGCTCATCGAGATCCGAGGTCGCGAGCAAATCGCTGATGGCGAGGATTCCGGTCAGCGGCGTGCGCACCTCGTGGGCGAATGCGGCAAGCGCCGCTTCGACCACCCCGGGCGCCGCCGGCTTCTTGGGACGCTTGCCCCGCGTCCTTGCGCTAGACTTGGAGACGCGCGTCTTCGTCGGCCGCCTATTCTGGAACTCCTTGCTGCGCTGTAAGCGCGACATTACCGTCATGATCCCCCTTAGCCCCGCGCTGTCGCCACCATGCCATGGCCGGGCTGTCTGAGTCACTGCAGCCTTTCGATTGCTCCACGTGAAACTCAAGCCAGGCCGATCAAACGGCGAATGTCTTCCGGGCTCGCGCCGGCCGCGCGCAGTTCGCGCAGGCCGGTGGCGTCAGTGGATTTGGATAGCTTTTGCCCGGTAACATTCATGAGCAGGCGATGGTGCCGATAGGCCGGCTGCGGCAAGCCGAGCAGTTGCTGCAGCAGCCGATGCACACTGGTCGCGTGGAACATATCCTGGCCGCGCACCACTTCCGTCACGCCTTGCAAGGCGTCGTCAATCACGACCGACAGATGGT
>JBATYU010000834.1:0-2769 GCA_049674245.1 Bradyrhizobium sp.
ATCGCGGCCTGCGAGGCGAGCAGTTTTAGGACCGAGATCCGGGCCGGCGCAAAGACGCGAGGCGTCAGGTTATTTTCGAGGTAGAGCACGCCGATGAGTTTGGCCTGATTGAGCAGCGGCAGGCAGAGAATGGATCGGGCCTGGCGCTGACGGATATAGGAATCGACGCCAAACGGGGACTGGGCCGCGGCATCGTCTAGAATAACAATCTCGCGGGTGCGCAGCACGTAGTGCAGCACCGACTCGGGCAGCACGCGTTCGGTCACGGCCTCGTCGACCAGACCTACGGTCACCGTATCGCCGCTGGTCGTCGCTTCCGCTTCAATGCGAGGCTCTTGCCCACGCGGCATAATCAACAGCGCTCGGTCGGCACCTGCCTGCGCCATTGCAGTACGCATGAGCGTATCGATCAGATTTTCGAGCACGATCTCACTTGAGACGGCTTGCGAAACCTTGATCATCGTCGCGAGGTCGAGGTGTTCAACCGGCGCACCAATGGTGCTCGTCGGGCCGGGAAGTGAGTCTTCCTGTCTGAGGTCTGGGTACGTCTCGTCGAGTTGTCGCACCTTTCCAACGGCTCCCCAACGGAGATAACCGTAACGGGCGTTCCGCAGATACAGTTCCGCGATCTGCTTGAACCCACGCGCCGCGTAAAAGCGCGCGGCCAGTTCGTAAGCGACCGCCTCATTGTGAATAAAGCCATTTGCACGAGCCGAACCGATCGCCTGCTCGTAGAGACGCTCAGCATCGAGCTCGCGGCCTTCGATCCGGGCAATCTCCGCGCCGACAAGTGCAACGCGGTTCTCGAAATTCTCGGGGCAGTTCTGCGCCCAAATGTCGAGCTGGTTGTAGTGGGCTTTTAAAGCCCCGAAATGCTGCTGTTTTTGATCGGGAAGCGCGAAATCCCAGGATGCCGCGCGGGAAAGCGCGCTATAGAAGCAAAACTCCACCGTCTCCCAACGTGAAGGGGATGTCCAAAGCAACCGTTGCGCCTTCGATGAGGCATCCATGGCCGCGGTATGGTCGCCCGCAAGATAGCGCGCCTGCAATTTCCGGATCCAGTACCAGCACGCGGCCATCGCCAGCACCGGGTTGCTGGACAAATGTTGTTCCATCCGAGGCTCGTCCATATCCCCATCGTCGAGGCAGCCGAATTTCGGGGTCAAGCCGCGGAGCGTCCGAATCAGCGCAAGCTGCGCAGTCACGATGTCAATGACAAGGCCGAAGCGTCCCTTTCTCAGAAACGCGAGAGAATCCTCGGCTTCACGCTGCACGTCCACAAGCTGTTCGCCCGACGCGAGAAGATTGCCGACAAGGAGGCTACGGCTAGACGCCCAGGTAAGGTCACCCATTTCGTTCGCGGCATCAAAGGCGCGACGTATGAGATCGCGACCGGCCCGGACATGTCTCGTCCAGGGCATGATGATATTTCCGAAAACCGCATACACACGCGCGCGGAAGCGCTTCAATCCACGCTGTTCGACGAGGTCATAGCCGAGCTGACCAAATCCCAATGCTGTGCTGCTGTAGTTGCCGAAAAGCGGACCGGCAATCATGGCAAGACCCAGATAGGCAACGCAGGAGCCGTCGCTGTTGCCGTGCTCGAGGCTGAGATTCACCATCCGGCAAATGATAAGGGGAGGTAGATTGTCGTCGCAGTAGTGCGCCGGTACGATGATCTCGTTCAGGACGTGCATGGTGTTGAGGACATTCGGGTTGGTCATCAACGGCAAGTCAAGGAGTTCGTCGACTTTTCGGTTTCCGAGCTGGGACCAGATCCGATCGTACTCCCTCACTACTTCCTCGCGAGTCGGGTGCATCGACCAATCGGTGCCGCCGTTCCGCAAATATTCGAGAGCGACCTCCACACCGCGGTCGCTCTGATCCAAAGTGGTGTAAAGCGTCACACGCAAACCTGTGATGAGCGCGATATCGTGAGCGCGTTTGGCACGTTGCGCCAGCATAGAAAGCCGGTTCTCCGCCGCTACCATGTCGGCAGTCAGCAATTCACACTCGGCCATATTAGACTCGATAGCGAAGATCAGATCGTACTCTTCGTCCCAGGCCTCATCGGTTAACAACGCCCGGGCAGTGCCGAGGTACGAAAGCGCTGAGGTGTATGCTGTCGAGCTCTTGGCGCGCTTGCCCGCGATGAGATTCAATTCGGCGAGACGCTTACCTTCCTCGGCCGACGAGATGAGGTGAGATCCACGGTTCAGCTGATTTACGATGTCAAAGATCCTCTCCTCCAGCTGCTCGGGAGGAGTGTGCGCGGCGAGTAGCCTCCCTATTCGGACATGGGTCTCCGCGCGTACGTTTTCCCGGATTAGGGAGTACGCTGCTTCCTGGACCCGGTCGTGGACGAATGTGTAGGACTGCTCCGTGCGAAAAATGAGACCCGCTCGAACCGCTTCCCAAAGCTGGCCATGCATTTCCGCCGACTGCTGCGAAACCATCTCTAGCAGGGCGCACTCCGCGCTGTTTCCCATGCACGCAAGAAGCTGTAAGGCGTGCTGCGTTTCGGCCGGCAAGCGGTTCAACTTGCCGACCACAAGGTCGACGACATTGTCGGTATAACCCTTGGCGCGAATGCTGTTCAGGTCCCAGGACCATCGCCCTTCACCATAATCGAATGTGAGCAGACCCTCCTCGACAAGTACAGAAATCAACTGAATGGCGAAGAATGGATTGCCCGCCGTCTTCTCATGGATCAGTTCTGCCAGCGCGGTGACGCGTTCGGGTTCGCAGTGAAGCGAATCCCCAATCAAC
>JBATYU010000835.1:0-1951 GCA_049674245.1 Bradyrhizobium sp.
GGAAAATTGAACGCGCCCAGAGCATGACCGCCGGCAACGGCGAACGCCAGCACCAACCTCAACGACCCCACGGTTCCAACCCCTCTCCGAGAATTTGGAAAGCTAGTTGAACAATCGGCTTGCTGCAACAACGCCGACCGCGCCTATCGGCGTTCCCGCGCGTCGTTTTTCATTGCGCAGCTGTGCGATATCGATGTCACGACGCCGCGCGGCGCGCTTCGTCGTAGAGTCGCGCGAGCAGCGACTTCGCCGAATCGTTCGGCATCATGGTGGCGACCGTGACCGACGGTTCCGACCGCACGTCGCGTTTGCCGTGGCTGGTATGGCGCATCACGCTCAATAATCGGCGCGCGATCATGTGCGCGTTGCGCAGATCGGTCTCGGCGAAGACGACGATGACCGAACCGTCTTGCTGGATCGCGCCGAAATCCATCTGCCGCATCAGCCGGCTGATGATCCGTGCGCCGTCAAGCTGGGCGCGTTCATGGCTGGGATCGAAGGCAAAACGCGCCACCGACAAGCCGCCGCCGCGCGAGGAGGTCTGATACACGGCGGTTGCGAAATCGCGGCTGAACGCCTCCGGCGTCAACAGGCCGCTGCGCGGGTCGAGCAGACCGCCGGCGTCGATCGATCGCAGCGCGCGGCTCAGATGCGCTTCGAAGGCGTGCTGGCGGATCAACGGCAGCGCATTGGCGGCGACCAGCGCTGGCTCGCCGGATATGATTTCGAGATTTGGCAGATCGTAGTCGGGAGCGAGGTGCTGCGACGTCAGCACGACCGGCAGGTTGCGAAAACGCGAGTCCTCGGAGAGCACGGTGAGGAAGGCATCCATTACGCGCGCCGTAAAGCCTTCGCCGAGCACGATGCCGTCGATGTCGCGGGCATTGAGGTGTTTCGCCGCCGCCTCGATGCTCAGTGCCCCGATGAGACCCATTCGTTCGCCGAGCGACACCGAAAGCGCGGGGTAGCCAGCGCCGCGGCCGATCAGGAGCACGGTGGCGTCGCGCGCAGGATCGGTGTTGGTGAGCGGAACTTGACCAACGGGATTCTCGTCTAGCCGGCGCATCAGGGTGGCGTGCAGCGTCCTCACCCGAAGCGCTGCGTTGAGGCGCACAATCAGGCGGGTAAAATTGCCGCTGTTTTGCGAAAACGGAATGGCGTTTTCCGGCAGCGCACCTTCCGGATCGACGGCGACCAGCGGCAAATGGGGATTTTGGGCGGCAACCTGTTTTGCCAATGCTGCCAAGTGCCGTTCAACCGCACCCGATGCAGCGGCGACAACCGCGGCCGGCTGCAGCTGCTCGATCGCGCGGCAGGCGTCGGCCCAGCCGGTCTCGACCACAGGAAACATCCCGGCTTGATTGAGCGCGGTCGCAAATGCCGGCCGCCGGGCATTCGATACCACGAGGATCGGGCCTTGCTGGGACATCTGAGAAACTCGGACCGGACGCGCAAATCAAAGAGCACGTGATCCTAGTTCGCGGGGCTTAATGCCGCGTCAACACAACCGCTCCGAGGTTTCCTCAAGGCACGTTGGTGCGATCCCGAAACGCCTCCACCATCAGCGGGTTAAGCCCTAGTTCCGCCAGCGCCTCGCGGGCCCGCGCATTGTCCGAAGCGCGTCCGGCGAGGCGATGGCCGCTCAGCCGATCAGGCAGTGCCGTCAACAGCGCGCCGTGTCCGAGCCGCCGGCCCCATTCGGCCAAGTCCTGCGACAGGAAGCGGTAGCCGCCGACTGCGACGACACCGGAGGGCGGCGCGGTGATGCAGATCGCGCCGGTTGAGCGGTCGAGCCGCGCGGCATAATCGGTATCGACGTAATCGCGCGGCGCCTGGACCGTCAGCGTGTCGCCCGGCGGCTGTGGCGGAGCGTAAGCCGCCACCGCAACCATCGGTCCGCGCAATGCCAACGTTCCTCTTGCCGTCAGCAGGATCTCACCCGCGATCGACG
>JBATYU010000836.1:0-2967 GCA_049674245.1 Bradyrhizobium sp.
GTGCATCTGTTTGCGACTGAAAGAGCCGGGCTCGCCACTCACCTCCGCAGCTACCGTGACGCAATCACGCCCGATGGCATGATCTGGGTGTCATGGCCGAAGAAGGCGAGCGGCGTCGCGACCGATCTGAGCGATATCGTGGTGCGTGACATTGCGCTTGCCCTCGGCCTCGTCGACATCAAGGTCTGCGCGGTCGACGAGACTTGGTCCGGGCTGAAATTCGTCATTCCGAAGGACCAGCGAGCCAGGCACACGGAGTAGGGCGCTTGTTCCATGGCGTGATAGGGTGCGGCCGTCGGCAACAAGGGTAGAGCCATGAAGCGGCGGCATGTTGTGGCGCTTCTCGGATTCTTTTCGTTCGGCGGCGCGGCAGCCATCTGGCGGCTGCTGCAACCGTTCCGGCGGCCCGATCCGCGCGAGCATCTCGCCCGCACCATGGCGGCCGTTGCCGAGGCGATGTTTCCCGGCGACGGCCTTCCCGGAGTAACCGATCTCGGACTTCATCTTCGCGTACTCGCGATGGCCGACCTGGATGTCTGGATTGCCACCGCCGTGACCTGGCTCGACAAGCGCGCGGCCCTGCAGGGGGCGCCCGATTTTCTGGCGCTCGATCAAGTGCAGAGGCTCGCGGCCCTCGATGCGGCGTTTGCATCGCCGGACCAAGGCATTCAGCCATTCCTGCTCGTGCTCCGATATCACCTGGGCACGGCCTATTACTCGGCGCCTGCGATCAAGTCGGCTTTTGCCTATACGGGTCCGCCGCAGCCGGACGGCTTCGCCGATTTCCAGGAACGCCCCGCATGAGCGGAGACGCCGATGGGGATGTGATCGTGATTGGCGCGGGTGCGGGCGGCGCAGCGGCGGCCTACGGTCTGTGCCGGCGCGGACGATCGGTGCTGCTGCTCGACGCAGGACCGCGCTTCGATCCGTCGACCGATTATCCCCTGACCGAGGCCGACTGGGACGCGCGCGAATTTCCGCAAAAGCCTGATAGCACCGGCAAGGTCACGTTCGCGCCGGGCCAGAAGCTCGGCAGCGAACCTTTGCTCGCATCGGGAAGCCGCGGCCTTGGACCTGTCGTGACCGGCGGCACGCGATTGATGGACAGATATCAGCACGTTCGCGGCATCGGCGGCAGCACGCTGCACTTCACCGGCGAGTCGCATCGTCTCCACCCGGCGGCGATGAAAATGAAAACGCGATTCGGCGTGGCCGCGGACTGGCCGTTCGATTATGGCGCGCTGGAGCCATATTATGTCGAGGCCGAGGAATTGATCGGCGTGGCGGGCCCGGCCGCGCAAGGCGCGCGCTGGCGCTCGCGCGGATTTCCGCTGCCACCGCATCCTCTGTCCTACGCGTCGCAGACGCTCGGCAAGGGAGCCAAAGCGCTCGGCCTCGACTGGCAGGCCAACAGCCGCGCGGCACTGTCGCGGCCCTGGAATGGGCGAGCGCCCTGCAACTATTGCGGCGGCTGCAACAAAGGCTGTCCGCGCGGCGACAAGGGCAGCGCCGACATCACCTTCATTGCTGCCGCGCTCGCCACCGGCCGCTGCACGGTGCGACCGGAAAGCCCGGTGATCCGCATCGAAGCAGGGCGCGACGATCATGTGGCCGCCGTTCTCGTCGGACGGCCCGACGGTAGCCTCGAACGCATCGCAAGCAAAGATGTCGTGCTGGCTTGCGGCGCCGTCGAAACGCCGCGACTGCTGCTCGCGTCCGACGGCCTCGGCAACGAAAGCGGCGAGGTCGGGCGGAATTTCATGGACACGCTCTCTGTCGTCGTCGGCGCACTGCATCCCGAGCCGCAGCACGGTCGCCGCGGCCTGCCGAGCGATGCCATTGCGTGGGACTTCAATGCGCCCGATGCGATTCCGGGCGTGGTCGGCGGCTGCCGCTTCTACAATGCCTCGGGGGAGAACGAGCTCGGGGGACTAGCCGCCTTCGCGCTGCGCGCGGTCCCGGGCTGGGGACGCGACCACGCGCAATCGGTGCGCCGGCTGTGGGGCCACGCGCTGCATGTCGGCGCGATTGGCGAGCGGCTGCCCAATCGTGACAGCCGTGTCGATCTCGATCCGGAAGCCCGCGATCGCTTCGGCATGCCGCTGGCGCGGATTGCCGCCGTGCTCGTCGAGTCCGACATCGCGCGCCTGCGTTTCATGGCCAGGAAGTCGCACGAGCTGCTCGCTGCAAGCGGCGCGGAGCGGACTTACGAGAACTATTCGAGCTGGGACTGGTTCGTCGCAAGCCATGTCTTCGGCACCTGCCGGATGGGCGACGACCCCGAGAGTTCGGTGGTCGATGCCTTCGGCCGCAGTCATCGCTGGCGCAACCTGTGGATCGCCGATGCCAGCGTGTTTCCGTCCTCGGGCGGCGGCGAGGCACCGTCGCTTACCATTCAGGCGCTGGCGCTGCGCACCGCCGAGCGAATTGCGGGTAACTGAGGCATTTCTGTAACACGGGATTTCCCGTGAAAATTCCAAGAGATAGATCGGAGTTCGAGAATCGATGCCTTGCCGCCCGAAGAACCGGCGCTCGGCGGTGATTGCCGTTCGCCAGCCCGGCCGGTAACTTTCAATTTTTCCGCCCGCGTCAAGGTATGGGGCTGAGCGCGAGGAGGGGCTGTTGCTTTATCGATTGCAAACGATTTTCCTATCCGCTTGCCTGACGGCAGCAATGCTGGCGCTGTCGTGCAACGAAGCGGCGGCTGGCCGCGAGGGCCAGGGACCGCCTATCCTTCAGATTCCACCACCTGCCCCGCAGGCGCCGCCACCGAATCCGGCCTTCGGCGCGAATTCCGCGAGCGCCAGCAGTTGGCTCGCCGGCGCGCACGCCGGTTACAACTGGCAACGGGGCGCGGTGGTCTTCGGTTTCGAAACCGACCTGCAGGCGACCCATCTCAACAGTTCGATGTTCGGCGGACTGAGCTATAACCCTCCGATCGTTCCGCCGCCCGCCGGCGATTTTGCC
>JBATYU010000837.1:0-18229 GCA_049674245.1 Bradyrhizobium sp.
CGAACATCGTGGCGGCGTTGAACCACAGCCACTGTTGATTGACGAATCTGCCGCTCTCGCCGAGCCGCTGTCCGTTCTCCACCAGCACGGCGCCGCACACCGTGCTTGACATCGCCATGGCGTAAGCGGTGAGCTCAAGCGCCCAAAGGAGCTCGCCGGGCGCAGTCAGCTTGGTAACCCAGAGGAAGGCGCCGGCGGCGACGATGTTGGCGGCTAAGAGGTATGGCTTGCGGCGATAGCCCAACAGCGGCAAGAAATCGGAAAAGGCGCCATAGAGCGGCTTTATGATCCAGGGAAAATTGAAAATGGTGAGATAGGCGCTGACTTCGAGCGCCGTCCAACCGTGCACCTCTTTCAAATAGAAGCTGAGCGGTTGGGCGATCAGCCCGTCGACCTGTCCGACCCCTTCGACGACGTAGACCAGCGCGAAAAACACCAAGAGCCGGTTGATCACCCGCCGGTCCTCCGCCTGAACGACCGATAGCTGCGCCGAAGAAGGTCGGTCCATGGCTCCGTCGGATTGATCTGCCGTCGCCTGATGGCGACTTAATGTCTGTTTCGTTCCGATCCTAACCTGCCGCGCGATCGGTCTCTACTTTAACTTGGGCATATGCGGCGGCGCAGCCAACGAGGATGAATGTTCCCAGCGCAACCCACAAAGCGCAATCCACAAAACAGCAAATCGTTGGTTTTGCATGAGTACCCCGTCTGGATCGTTGCCGGATTGCCCGACCAACACGACTGCCGACGAATGATCGAGATCACTGAAAATTAGTCTGGCTTATGGGCGCAGGCGTCATAATCGCCAAATCTCGGCTCGACGGTTTTCACAACGCAACGCAAGATTTATCAAATAACTTGGCAAGACGTCCGTTGTTGGGCACGAAACAGACTTGGCGACTGCGTTGCGCAATGTCCGCTCTCAGGGGGCAAAGCGCAAAACATCTGCTCGCATTGAGGTTTTTCGGTTTTGACCCTGAGCAGAAGTGTTCTGCGTGAGCATATCGACCGTCGCTTTTGACTCTGAGCTGCCCTTAACGAGGCAGCGGGCCATCGGTTCGCGACAAACGGCGAGATTGGAATTCGTGGTCGGACGCCGACGATTGTTCGCGATCTAGTTGACTTCATCAAAGCTGGAGGAATCTTTGCCCATACACCCGATAGAGTGGGTATACGCCCGACTTTACCGAAACGGATAGCATCAAGACGCCGGCCCTCTGGGGCATCCCCTCCGCTGACGTACCAGTGGGCGCTTATGAGGGTGCTAGACCGGGGTCCCTCGGATTCACCATATCGCGAGATATCGCGAGATAGCCGCTCGGAAATCCCAGCATGTGCCTTGTTTGAGGTCTCAGTTGGCAAACTACAATCCAAAAGCGGGTTCACCGCCAAAGAAATAATGGGAGACGTGTCATGATGCTGAAATTCGGCAGGATAGCCGTCGTGTCCACGGCAGCTCTCACATTCGCTGCCGCCACCATTCCCACCAAGGCCGAAGCAGCCGACCTCTTTATTCCCCGTGGCCATGGTCCGGTCGCGTATGGAGGCGCCGGCTGTGGCTGCCAGGTCTGGGTTCCGCCGCCTCCGTCGCCCTGCTGTGCTCCGCCGCCGTGCTGTGTCTATGGTGGCGGTTATGGTGGCGTCGGTTATGGCGGTGGCGGTTATGGCGGCGTCGGTTACGGTGGCGGCGGTTATGGCGGCGGCGGTTATGGCGGTGTCGGTTATGGTGACGGCGGTTATGGCGGCGGCGGTTATGGCGGTTGGTAATTTGTGGATCAAAAGCTGGCTGCCGTAGAAATCAGTTTCTTGGCCCCAAGCCAGCACGCGAGTCGGCCGCCGGGCGTGTCCGTGATCCAATCGATGATATCGCCTACCAGGCCAAATTCTGTGCCCCGCCCGGCTGCAGATAGGAACCTCTCGGCTTGGAGTTATACGACAGATTAAGATGCCCACTCAGGTTGATGTCGCTTCTTGGCACCTTTGAGACATAGCGCGCAGGTCACGGTGCGGGCTAATGCGCCAGCTCCCGGAGACCCGCTCGCCTAGCGCGGGATGACTTTTCTTCGAATTGCCATCCCGCTTTGTCTTCTTGCTTGAGCATGATCTCAGCGCAAACGCGTTCCGCGTTTGTCGCGAGGGAACAGCGGTACCCACCCCGCTATCCAAGCGCGCGGGGCAGGGTGCAGCTTGAAGGGGCTCCCATCAACGGCGCTTGTTGATCTGGTTTGCTCTCCACTCAAGAAATTGCTGATACAACACTGGATCCTCCTGCGGCTGCAGGCTGCGCGCATTCGACCCCAGCGCTCCCGTTGTAGCCGCTCCCGTTGTAGCAGTAGCGGCCGAGGCAACGGGGGTATTGCGGTCAATCCACTGCTGCGCCGCGTTGAAACGGGTCCAGCCGGCAACCGGCGCCATCGGCGCAAGTTCCTGCCACTTCGGATGATATGGCGGCCGCTGCAGCTGCGCGATGTGGTCGAACAGCTGTTCGACCAGCAAGGACAGGCGGCGATAGCGGTCGCTGCCCTGTTGCCAGTTGTAGGACGCGAGGATCGCCTCGGCGGCGATGGTGCCGACCGGCGCGGAGCTTGATACCAGGTTGGGATAATCATTCGACGAGAGCTCTGCCGGCAAATATTCGTCGCGCAACGACTTGTCGTACTCGACCGGCACCAGATGCAGGTTGGGGTCGTTGACCTGGCTCAGCCATTGCAGGGGCTTGCCTTCCACGGCCATGATCGCGTCGATATCGCCTTTGCGCAGCATTTCGAGCGCGGTGCGCGGCTCAATATATAGCAGATGCGGTTTGATCCCGAGATGCTCGAACACATTGATCGCGGTCACGAAGGTGCTGCCGTCCGGCAGGTCAACCGCAACCGTCTTGCCGTCGAGCTCCCTCATGTTGCGGATCGTCTGCGACGCGAGGACATGCACTTCCTCATTGAACATCTTGGCGACGTAGACGAACTGATTGCGAATGTTGTTGGCGAAGTCCTTGCGTTCGAGATAGGCCAGCGTGTCCTTGCGGACGATGCCGGCGTCGACCCCTCGCAGCAGCAGGATGTCGGCCACGGCCTGGACCGATCCGCGGCCCAGAATCGGCAGCACGCGTAATTCGGTACCCTTGTCCAGCGCCGATTCAAGATCAGCGCCCATCTGCGCGTAAGTGCTTCCGAACGAGCCCGTCATCAGCGTCACGGTGTTGGCATTGAGCTGATTGGCAAGGTCGCGCTTGGCAGCGCCGTAGCGAAAGATGGTCTTGAACGAGTCGCTGACGGTACCCGGGTCGACGCCGCTGCGTACCGGTCCGAACTTTTCCCATTGCCCATGGGTGAGCCGCATCATCTGCATCTGTTCGAGCGGCGCGTGATCGCTCGCGCTGGTGTTGACGACGATGCCCGGGACCAGCATCGGGATTTGCAGACCCTTGAGGGACGTCGCCTGCTTCATCAAATTGTCGCGGGACAGGTCGTCACCGCATTTTCTCAAGACCTCGACCATCGCGTTGGAGATCATGTACCCGAACACCGTCAGCGCGTTGGACTTGCTGACGTCCGCAGCATAGCGATCCATGAAAGCGGTAAAGTCACGGTAGGCCGGATCGTTGGCTGCCGCCGGATCGTCTCCCTCCCAGGAGTATCCTGCCGCCAGAATCCCTTCAGCATTTTGCAAGCCCGCAGGCTGCATAACGGCAGCAACCGATTCCGACACCGTGGATATGATGTGCTCGGGTTTCCAGCCAAGCTCGGCGGTGCGCCGGATCGCCATCACGGCAAATTTTGGAGTCGTTATATCAAAAAAGATGTCGGCGCCGGAAGCCTTGAGCGTGGCGATCTGTTGATTGACATTGGCGTCGGTGACCTTGTACGCGGCCTCGGCAATGACCGGGATCTTGCCGCCGAGCCCGTCCTTGATGCCTTTGACGTAATCCTTGCCGAATTCATCGTCCTGATAGAGGATCGCGATCTTGCCGCCACTGGGATGCTGCTCCAGCAGATATTGCGCGTGGATGTGCCCCTCGGTTTGATAGCTTGGCTGGAATCCCATCGTCCAGGGGAAGTCGCGCGGCTTGTCCCACATCGACGCGCCCGATGCCACAAATAGCTGCGGAATCTTGTTGGAGTTCAGGTAGGGCCGCACCGCCGCGCTCGTCCCCGTGCCGAGGCTGGCGAACATCAGCAGCACTTTATCTTCTTCCACCAGCTTTCGCGTCAGCTCGACCGTCTTCTGCGGGTTGTAGCCGTCGTCATAGGAGATGAAATTGATCCTGCGGCCGTTGACGCCGCCCTCGGCGTTGATCTTGTTGAAGTAGGCGGCAATGATCTTGCCGATGACGCCGTAAGCGGAAGCTGGGCCGCTATAAGGCATGGTGTTGCCGATCCGGATTTCACCATCGGCAGCCCTTGAGTTGGAGACCGCGCCCAGCAAAAGGGCGATTGTCATAAAGGCAAGCCTGAGCGCACCCATCGCAACCTTGCGGAGCCAAACGCCCTCATTGCCTGCGGACGGCATGTCAGCCAGTGTGTGCCAATGCATGTCGACGGTTCGCATCATATCCCCCTGTTGTGCGACATTATTTATTGCGTTTAATTTATTGCGTTTATTGCAGCAGTATCGGAACCATTGCGCAGATCCTAGCGAATGGCCGATTGCAGACGCTGCTTGGCCTCCAATGATCCCAGCTCGGCCGCCCTCGCATACCAGGCGCGGGCCTTTTCGGGATCCGGCTGCGCGCCGACAACCCTCAGCTTCGCAAGCACGGCGGCGTCGAATGTGCCTGCCAGGATGAAAGAGGCCTGTGCGTCACCGGCCTCCGCGAGATGCCTGAGCATCAGGCGCGCGCTGGCAATATCGCCCGCCGCGATCAGGTCCTGACCACGCTTCAACAACGCCGCGATTTCATCACGCGTAAGCGAGACTGTCGCGCGGGGTGCCGGAACTGCGACCGTGGGGACTGCGGCTGCGGGTCGAGTCATGGTGTCGATCTGAGCAGGCCCGACCTTGGGAAAGGTCGGTGGTGCTGCAGCCGGAGGCGTTGCCACCGGGGCAGCGTTCGGCTGAGTGGATGCAAGCGTCGGCCCGTTTGGTGCCGACGGCGCCTCGGTTGGTTGCACGCTGGCTTGAGCCGCATCGATCTGAGGCAGCCTCCCAAGGACAGCGGCGGAAAAAGACTGGTTCCTTCCGGCCTCGTCGTCGCTGGGAGGGGCAGCGGCGATCGTCGGGATCTGCACGACATTCACTACAACCAGGGCAATCGCGGCGGCCACAGCGACCGCGCCGAGGAGCCCGGCGACCAATCCGATGCCCGGCAGTCGCATTTGCTGTTGTGGTGGGGGCGGCATCAGCTCAGGTTTGAGCGGCGCCCAAACCCTCCTGACCATCTCCTCCAAGCCGTCCTCTTCCCCGCCTGAGCGAGCCTCTGTTAGCCGCAAACCGATATCGGTTCGCTGTTCAGAAGTTTGCCCACGGGCCTGCGACGCTAGCCGGCTAGATTCGCGAAGGCGTTGGGCTGCCTTGGCGACATCCTCTTGGAGACGGCGCGTCTCTTCCTGGCGCTGTGGGTCGCTCACCCAGGGCAAGGCATCCATAAGCTGCTTGTCGGCATCGTCCTGATCGAGGGAACTCATCACGAACCTCCTGTCGACGCCTTGCCTTCTATCCTGCCGCTCCAGTCTGTGGAACAGCGGCCCGCCCATATAATTCTTGAGCTCGGTTTTTGGTTTATCGACGTTTTTGGACAGAAAGGTTGAGACGAGGAGGTGATTGTGTGTCCATTTTCCGGCGAGTCATACAGCATTCTTCGCGTTATTGAAGGGGTGACCGGCCTCTTGCAATTGACGCGCGAACCCGACAGCCGCCGGCCAAGACCGTGACCTGTCCTGCCCACCGGGATAACACCCCTCGGGAGCTTTTATTCGCGGAAAGCGAAGCTCTTCGCCGCCGCTATGTCACAGCGCCTCGAGCGCAGCGAGGGGCTCATTCCAGGCGTCGTAGCCATAGACCCAGTCCGGATCTGTCCGTTCCTTGAGCCAGGTGTTGGTGCGCGAATTCAACTGGACCCGCGATGCCCGCGGCTTGCGGGTCGCTTCAAAGCGGCGAAAGGCCGCCGCGACGCCGTGGCGATCAACGCCTTGCAAACAGCGTGAAAGCATCGCCGCATCTTCGATCGCCATCGCCGCGCCTTGCGCCATATAGGGGGTCATCGGATGGCAGGCGTCACCGAGCAGGGTGATGTTGCCCTTGCCCCAATGGGTTTGCGGATTGCGATCGATCAGCGCCCATTTGTGAACCGACGGGCAGGCGGCCAGCACGTGGCGCACCTCGGGGTGGAAATCCTCAAAACCCTTGCAAAGCTCGCTGACGTCTCCCGTGGCCGACCACGACTCGACCATAAATCCCGGCTCGGGCTGGCTGGTGACGAAGTAAACCTCGCTGCGGTCCGGCTTGACATAGTAGATCACGATGTGGCGATCCGGTCCCCACCATTTGGTGCAATCGCCGATCTCGTATCCGTTCAGAAGTGCTGCGGGAAATACGGTGCGGTAGGCAATCCGGCCGCTGAAATTCGGCTCATCCCTGCCGAACAACTGCTCCTTGACGAAGGAATGAACGCCGTCCGCCGCAACGACCGCGTCTGCTTCGATCGATTTTCCATTCGCAAATTTCAGCGTCACGCTGCGATCGCCACGTTCGTCGATACCCACCAGGCGGTGGTCGAGATGGATCTTTTCACGCGGTACCACGCTCGCAAGCGCGGAATGAAGATCGCCGCGATGGCCGAGCAGATACGGCGCGCCGTATCGCTGCTCCGCCGCCTCGCCGAAGATCATGTCGAAGCGCACTTCGCCGGTGTCGTACTCCCTGTTGTTCCAGGAGCGTGGATAAAACGCGCTGGCGCGCATCAAGGGTTCGAGGCCGAGCCCGCGCAACACCTTCATCGCATTGCAGCCGATCTGAATGCCGGCGCCGAGCCGGGTAAATTTTGCCGCCTGTTCGTAGACGTCGACATCGATGCCCGCCCGATGCAGCGCGCCGGCGGTTGCGAGGCCACCCATGCCCGCGCCCACAATCGCGACGGAGAGTTTGGTCATATCGCTACCTTCGTTAGGGTCGTCACAGCCACAATATCTTTTTGCGGTATTCGAGATCGGTCAATAACGGTGGCGCGGGCCCCTGATGAAACACCGCGCCCCGCTCTAGCACGAATACGCGGTCGGCCAACGCCAGCACCAGGTCGAGATTATGCTCGACGATGACGATGGAAGTATGCCGCCGAAGCTGGTCGAACACCTTGAACAATTCGAGGATCACGGCGGGCGCGAGGCCCTCGAACGGCTCGTCCAGCAGCAGCAATTTCACATTGCCCGACATGGCGCGCGCCACCGCCACCATCTGCTGCTCGCCGCCGGACAAATAATCCGCCGCGACATTCATGCGCTCCTTCAGCCTCGGAAAATAGTGCAGAATCCGATCTTCACTCCAGACCATGCCGTTGCTGCCGTCGGTCTTGCGGGCCAGACGTCCGAGCGAGAGATTGTCCCGCACGGTCATGCCTGCGAACAGGCCCCGGCCCTGCGGCACGTAGCCGATGCCGCTCCGCGCGATATCCGGAGCGGGCAGCCCCGCGATATTGTGACCCTCATATTCGATGGTGCCGGAGGCGAGCGGCACCAGTCCGGCCAGGGTCTTCAACAGCGTCGATTTGCCGGCACCGTTGCGCCCCAGCAGGGCGACGATCTCGCCGTCGCGCACGTCCAGCGTCGCGTCGTGCAGAATATGGCTTTTGCCATAGAACGTGTTGACGCGCTCGAAGCGCAAAATCGACGCAGCATCAGCGCTGATCTTTTCGCTGCTTCTGTGCACGGCCTCCCGCACACCGGTGCCGGTATAGATTTCCTGCACCCGGCGGTCGGCGCGCACCGCATCGGGCGTGCCGGTCATCAGCACTTCGCCCTGGTTCATCACGGTGATGGTTTGCGAAAAGGCTAGCACGCGATCGATGTCGTGTTCGACGATCAGCACGGGAATGTTGGTGGCGACGCTTTTGATAAGGTTCGACACCCGCTCGCGCTCGGCGGCGGCGAGCCCTGCCAGCGGCTCGTCGAGCAACAGCACCTGCGGCTTTGAGCCGAGCGCGATGCCGAGATCGACCAGGCGCTGTCCGCCATAAGAGAGCTCGCCGCCCTCGATCTCCTCGATACCCTCGAGGCCGAGAAATGTGATCAGTTCGGCGGCTTCGGCGTGCACATCCGGATAGCTGTCGATATCGCGCCAGATGTTGAAGCGCATCGCATGCTGCGCCTGCAACGAAAGCCGCAAGTTTTCGTAGATCGACAGCTCGCGGAACAGGTTGGTGATCTGAAACGAGCGTGCGAGCCCCTGATGGCAGATTAGATCCGAAGGCACGCCCTGCAGCTCGCGGCCATTGAGGCGGATGGTGCCGCCATCGGGCGGGAACAGGCCCGACACCAGGTTGAACAGCGTGGTTTTTCCGGCGCCGTTCGGACCGATCAGCGCGTGAATCTCGCCGGCACCGACTCGCAGGCTCGCGTCGTTGACCGCGCGGATGCCGCCGAAATGTTTTGAAACGCCTTTAACCTCTAGCACCATTCCCCGAGGGCCCTCCGGCATCAGGAAAGAAGGCAACGGCAAGTCGTTGTAAATCTTACGCTTGCTCATGGCAGCCGATTCTTCGGGCGCGGGCCACCAGCACCGCGCTAGCGCGCCCCAGATGCCGACCAGGCCACCCGGCGAGTAAATCACGAAGCCGACGAAGATCAGTCCGAACCAGAGCAGCCAGTTGGGGGTCCAGATCGAAAACAGTTCGCGGAACAGGATGAAGAACAGCGCGCCGAGCGCGGGTCCCAGCATGCTGCGCATGCCGCCGATCACAACCATCGCCAGCAGCTCACCGGCAAACGGCACCGACACGGCTTCCGCCGAAACCAGATAATTCTGAAACGCGAACAGTGCGCCCGCGAGCCCCGTCACCACGGCCGAAATCACGAAAACGCCGAGCTTGTAGCGCTCGACCGGATAACCCTGAAACGTCGCACGCAACTGGTTCTCCCGGATCGCCACCAACACATGGCCGAACGGCGAACGCACCAATCGCAGCAGGAAATAGAGTACGCAAAGTCCGATTCCCGCGACGATGACGTAGTAGGCAAGCGCGGAATCGAGGCTGAATGGCCCAAGGCTGCCACGCTTCAAGCCACCCAGGCCATCCTCTCCTCCGGTCACGCTAGTCCAGCGAAATGCGGTAGTGTAGGTCAGCGCGGCCAGTGCCAGCGTCAGCAGCGAGAAATACACGCCGCGCCGCCGCAAGATGATGATGCCGACGATCGCTGAGGCGAGCGCCACCACTACCATCGAAAGCAGCAGCGGCAGAAAAATTTCGCCGCGAAACCAGTGAAGCTGAATGAGCCCTGCAGCATAGGCGCCGATGCCGAACCATGTGCTGTGACCAAAGGATACGAGCCCGGTATAGCCGATACAGAGATTGAGCCCGATGGTCGCGATGGCAAACGCCACCACCATGGTGCCGGTGCTGAACGAAAGGCCGAGCAATCGGAGCACGAAGGGCAGTGCGACCGCGGCGAGGGTCGCAATCAGCAGCGGCCGGTACTTTGCGGCGACCGAAGCGTTCCTCATTCGAACTTCTCGATGCGCTCGCCGAGCAGGCCGCGCGGGCGTATCAGCAGCACCAAAAACATCAGGATGTAGATCGATGCTTCGCCGGCGGCCGGCTCGAAATGAATGGTGATGCCGCGCACCACGCCGACCAGCAATGCGGCGACCACGACGCCCCAGAAACTCCCCAAGCCGCCGATCACCACGACGACGAAGGCAACCGTGATGATCTCGGCCCCCATCGCGGGATGCACGATGGCGATCGGCGCAAAGAAAGCGCCGCCGAGCGCAGCCATGCCGACGCCGAGCATGACGATCGCGGTCATGTAGGGCTGCAGCCGGATGCCGAGGGCTGCCACCATATCGGGCCTTTGAATGCCGGCGCGCACGACGCGCCCGAACGAGGTCTTGTGCAGCAGCAGCCAGACGGCGAGCAGGACCGCGGCGACCACGGCCAGAATGAGCAGGCGATAGCGCGAAAACAGGAAATCGCCGAGGATGACCGAGCCGCGAAACGCCGGCGGGATCGATGCCGACAATGGCGCCGCACCCCACACCATCCGGATGGCCTGTTCGGCGACCATGGCAAGACCGAAAGTGACGAGCAGGCTCAGGATCGGATCGGCGGTGTAGAAACGGCGCAAGATGAACCGTTCGAACAGGATGCCGAGTAGCGCAACGGCAACCGGCGACAGCGCCACGGCCGGACCAAAACCCAGATATTTCGTGATTTCGACGGATAGATAAGCGCCGAGCGCGTAGAACGCGCCGTGTGCCAGGTTCACGACGCCGCCAACACTGAAGATCAGCGACAGGCCGAGCGCGATCAGCAGATAGTAGCCTCCGAGCACGAGGCCATTCACCACCTGTTCGAGCAGGAACTCGATCTGCATGTGTGTTCCGCGAGCCTTAACAAAAGCGACGCCGGCTTTCGGTGCCGGCGCCGCTAACGCCAACGAACGTCACGCGCGAAGCGGCGCGTTATGCCTTCATCTCGCAGGGGTTTTGCGCTTTGGTCGGGTAGATCGTCTCCAGCGGCGCGCTCGGCTCCGGCACGGCGTCCCCCAGTACAAGCATGTCCCATTTGTCCTTCATCTGGTCTTTTGGCTTCACCGTGAACGGATAGGCCTCCTGGACCAGTTGATGGTCCCAGGAGCGGAAATAGGCCTTGCGCGCCTTCATGATGTCGAACGGCGCCTGCTTTTCGAAATGCGCAATCAGCGCTTCGGTGTCGGTCGATTTGATTTCGTTGATCGCTTGCGCCAGGAGTTTCAGCGAGACGTAATCGATCCAGGCGTGATTTTCCGGGGGCTTGTCGTATTTCTTGGCAAAGGCCGCGACAAAGGCTTTGGAGACAGGATTGTCGAGCGTGTGATACCAGACGGTCGGCCAGGTTCCGCTCAGATTTCCCTCGCCGGCCGCCCAAGCATCACCGGTGTTGAGATTGAAGCCGACGAGCGGATAGGAGAATCCAAACTCCGCATACTGCTTGACCAAGTTGGTAACCTGATTGCCCGCAAGGTTGCAGCAGACCACGTCCGGTTTGGCTTGCCGGATCTTCAGCAAATAGGGGCTGAAGTCGGTGACGTCGGTCGCAATCAGTTCGTCGCCGATCAGATTGGCGCTGTTGGCGTCGAAGAAGGTCTTGGCCGCTTTGAGCAGATCGTGGCCGAAAATGTAGTCCGCAGTAAGCGTGAAGAACTTCTTGCCCTTCACCATGCCCTTTTGCAGCAGAGCGGTGCCGACGGCATTGACCATCACCGTGTTCGGAATGTCGCAGTGGAAGGTGTACCTGTTGCAGCTCTTGCCACGCAATGCGTCGGAGCGGGCGCCAGTCGAGAAGAACACCTTCTTGTTGCGCTCGGCGACTTGCATGATGGTGAGTGAAGATGCCGACGAGATTTCGCCAAGCAGGACCACGACGCCGTCCTGCTCGATCATGCGTTGGGCCTTGGTCGAAGCGGTCGCGGGATTGACCGAGTCTTCCGAGATCAAGTCGATTTGCCGGCCCATGATTCCGCCGGCCTGATTGATCTCGTCCGCCGCCAGTTTCACGCCCAATTGGGCATAGCTGCCGATCGCGCCGAGAAAGCCGGTCAGCGGCGTCAGGTGACCGATTCTAATCTTCCCGGTCTGGCCGAGGGCGATGGATGGAAATCCGATCGTGGACGCGCCGGCGAATGCCGCGCTCGCTTTCAACAATGTACGTCGGCTGTGGCGGATCATCTTGAGGTCTCCTCCCAGGGGGCGCGTCGCGACGTCCTGTCTCCAATTCGTATGCGAGAATGTGAGAGACGTTCTTTTATTATTGGATGATATTCCGGACGTGGAGCCCGCTGTCAACGCCAAATGCGTCGCGGACCGCCTTTCCCGCGGGCTTCAGAGGGATTTCGCCAGGCCCTTGTTCAAGCCCTTGCTCAAGTCCTTGGCGCCGAACTCGTTAGACAGGCGGCTGGCGGCCGCTTGCACGGTTTTGGCGCGGCTTTGCAGCATCTGGTCGGTCATGCGCCAAACAGGGCCGGAAATACCGAGCGCGCCGACGACGTCACCGGTAAAATTGTAGACCGGCACCGCGACGCAGCGGACTTCCGGATTGAATTCGCCGTCGTCGATGGCGATCGCGCTGCGCCTGACCTCGGCGATCTCGCGCAGCAGCACGGACGGTTCGGTGATCGACCTCTTGGTCGACGGTTTCAGTTCCACGCGTTCGAGAAAACGCTTGAGCTGATCGGGGCGGAGCGCGGCCAAGATGATCTTGCCGAGCGCCGTGCAATGCGCCGGGCGTACCACACCGACACGATCGGTGAGTTGAAAGGCGCCGGGGCCGCTGGTGCGGGCGATCACGACCACCGCATCGCCCATGCGTACCGCAAAATGGCTGCTTTCGCCGGTTTGTCGCGACAGATCTTCCATGATCGGCGTCGCGAGATTGACCATCTCGATCTCGTCGAGCGCGCTGGCGGCGAGCGCAAACAACGGCCGGCCGACGCGGTAACGCTTGGAGTCCTTCTCCTGCCTGAGATAGCCAAGCGAAACCATCGTTTTGGCGAGATGGAAGGTGGTGGAATTATGCAATCCCACCAGCTTGCTCAGTTCGGCAAGACCAATGCCTTCGCGGTGACGCGCGACTTCCTCGAGGATTGCAAACGCGCGGCCG
Source organism: Bradyrhizobium sp. (assembly GCA_049674245.1). Taxonomy (GTDB): domain Bacteria; phylum Pseudomonadota; class Alphaproteobacteria; order Rhizobiales; family Xanthobacteraceae; genus Bradyrhizobium. The sequence goes on from JBATYU010000837.1 coordinate 12,788, forward strand.
AGCGATTGTACGCCGCCGCGCTGCCGATCCTCCGCCTCGTCATCGATATTGGGCTCGCTCGACGCTACCAGCCGCGCGATCGCCGTCTTGCGTGGCACGGCCGGCTTGTCGCTCGTCTTCGGCTTGATGGGCGATTTCACGGGATCAGTCTCCATATCGACGGGGGCCCGAGCTCTGGCAGGCCGTCCTCGCCCGGTTCCTAGCATACCACGATAGCAATTGACGTACAGTATTATGAGAAATAGGGTTGCCGGCCGCGCAAGCCGAGGCGGCACGCAAGCCGTTGAGCGGGGAGAGAGTAATCCGATGTCGCGCAATATGCTCAACGGAGCCCAGGTCATCGTCGACTACCTGATCCAGGAGAAAGTGCCGCAGGTGTTCGGCCTGTGCGGCCACGGCAATATCCAGTTCATCGACGCGCTGTACGAGCGCTCCAGCGACATCAAGACCATCTCGGTGCATCACGAGAGCGTCGCCGGCTTCATGGCGGATGTCTATTACCGCGTGTCGGGCCGGCCGACGGCGACCTTCACGTCCTGCGGACCCGGCTCGGCGAACCTGCCGATCTCGCTCGGCAATGCGTTTCTCGACTCGGTGCCGTTCATGGCGGTGACCGGCAACGTGCCGACGTCACAGTTCAATCGCGGTGCGTTTCAGGAATTGTATCGGCACTATCAGGCCGACTTCCCCTCGACGGTGCGGTCCTATTGCAAGAAAGTGTTTCAGCCGACGCGCGGCGAGATGGTGCCGCTCGCCGTCCGGCAGGCCTGGAAGACCATGACGACCGGCCGTCCGGGGCCGGTGGTGCTCGACGTTCCCTTTGACGTGTTCATGGAGTCGGCCGCCGAGGAAGCGCCGAACGCGCATGCCTGGAACGGCAATATCTCAAGCCGCTGCGGCGCCGATCCCGAAGGCGTGGTGAAGGCGGTCGACATGCTGCTTTCCGCCGAGCGGCCGGTGATGCTGGTCGGGCAGGGCGTACGCTATGGCGGCGCGGCCGAGGAATTGCTGAAACTCGCCGAACGCTTGCAGATTCCGGTCGCGGCCTCCGCGAGCGGCCTTGGCGCCATCGACTGCAACCATCCGTTGGCGCTCGGTCTCGTCGCGCGTGCCGGACACTATCAGGCCAACCACGCGACGCGTCAGGCCGACGTCCTGCTGGCGCTCGGTGTGCGCTTCGACGATCGCACGTCGAGTTCATGGATCCCAGGCTATTCCTTCACCATTCCGCCCACCAAACTTATTCATGTCGATATCGATCCCGACGAGATCGGCCGCAACTATCCGGTCGCGCTCGGCCTGATGGCAGATGTGCGCACGTTCCTGCGGCAGGTTCATGCCGAACTCGACCGCCGCGCCGATCTCGGCAAACGCGCCGACGCCCGCAAGAGATGGCTGGCGCAGATCGACACCTATCGGAAGGAATGGGACCGCTTCGTCGCGCCCGGCTTTTCCGACGACACCACGCCGGTCAATCCGCAGCGCGCGGCGCTCGAGATCGACAAGGCCTTGCCGGAAGATGCGATCTTGGTCAGCGACATCGGCGTTCACCACAATTGGCTCCTGAGTTTCTGCAAGCCGAAGCGTCCGGACTCGCTGATCGGCTCGATGGGCTTTGGCCCGATGGGGTTTGGCGTCGCCGGCGTGATGGGGGCGAAATTCGCAGCACCCGAGCGTCCCTGCGTGTCGGTGTGCGGCGACGGCGCGTTCTTCATGCACGCCAACGTGCTGGGCACGGCAGTCGAATATAATCTGCCGGTGGTCTGGGTGGTCTGGAACAACTACGCCTATGCCTCGATCCGCGGCCTGCAGCGCGGTTACCTCGGCGGCCGCGAGCTTGCCACCGACTTCCACGATCCCAATACGGGCGAACGCTACAATCCGGATTTCGCCGCCATGGCGCGCGCCTGCGGCGTCGAAGGCGTGCGGGTCGATCGCGCCGGCGATATCGGAGAGGCCATCCGCAAGGGCATCGATGCCAACAAGCCGTATCTGATCGATGTTGATATCGCCGCCGATATCAATCCCACCGGCGCCGGCGTCTGGGAGCTTCCCGGTCTCGGGCAAAGCAAGGCGGGCATCGGCACCCGCTATCAGCCGGCCTCATCGTAATCCAAGGAAACAGCATGTTGCTCAGAGGCAAGAAGGTCGTTGTCGTCGGCGGCTCCTCCGGTATCGGTCTTTCCACCGCCGAAATGGCCAAGCGCGAAGGCGCCGATATCATTGTCGCTTCCCGCAATGTCGCCAGGCTCGATGCGGTCGCCGACAAGCTGAACGCGATCGCGATACCGGCCGACGTCACCAGCGACGACAGTGTCGCAAGACTGTTCAAGAGCTGCGGACCTGTCGACCATGTTGTGATGACGGCGGCGCAGCTCCGCACCGGTCCGTTCAAGACGGTTTCGATGGAAGATGTGCGCTCCACGATGGAGGGCAAGTTTTGGGGCGCTTGGCGTGTCGCGCGGTCGGCGGAAATCAGTCCCGGCGGATCGCTCACCCTGGTCTCCGGCTATCTGAGCATTCGGCCGCGGCCGAATTCGGCGATCATTAGCGCCGCCAATGGCGCGCTGGAGTCGCTCGCGCGGGCGCTGGCGCTTGAACTGGCGCCGGTGCGCGTCAATGCGATCTCGCCAGGCATCATCGACACGCCGATCCGCGCCGCCATGCCGGAAGAAGCGCGGCGCGACATGCTGGCCAAAACGGCCGCGTCCCTGCCGGTCGGCCGGGTCGGCGTCGGCGAGGACATCGCGCGGCAGATCGTGAGCTTCATGGCCAACGGCTTTGCGACGGGTTCGATCGTCTATATCGATGGGGGAGCCCTGGTAAGCTGAGCTTAAAAAGCGAGGAAAAGACGATGGCTTCAGAAGATAGCAGCGCCTTCATCCGCAACATCGCCGAAGTGCCCTGGCGCGAATTTCCAAATCATTTTGGCGGCGCGCTGTCAAAGCCGCTGGTCATGCCGGAGACGGCGGGCTCGCGTTACATCGATTACCGGATTTCGATGTATCAGCCGATGGCCTATGTCATCAGGCACAAGCATCATGTCCAGGAGCAGGTCTACCACGTGCTCGAAGGCGAAGGGTTGATGGAGATCGCAGGCAAACACCATGTGGTGCGCAAGCACGACTTCATTTTCCTGCCGCCGGGCGTCGAGCATGCCATTTCGAATACGGGCCTCGTCGATCTGGTATTTCTGGTAATCACGTCACCGGTCACCGACGACGAGAAACAGAGATGACGGATTTGCCGGACAGTCCGGTCCCGCGGCCGACAAGCGAGATCGCAAGTTTCCACGCTCACGTCTATTACGATCCGGCGACAACGCGGCTGGAGGCCGAGCGGCTGCGCAGCTGGATCGGTGAACGTTTCTGCGTCACCCTGGGGCGCTGGCACGACGTCAAGGTGGGACCTCACGATCAAGCCATGTTTCAGGTGGCGTTTGCCGCGGAGATATTTTCCGAACTGGTGCCCTGGCTGATGCTCAACCATGGAAGATTGAGCATTCTGGTCCATCCGAACACGATGAACCCGCGCCGAGATCATCTTGCCGATCCGCTCTGGATCGGTACGCCGCTTGCCGTGCATGGCGACAAGTTGCCCGAGGAGGCCGCCATCGAGCCCGCGCCGGCGCCGAATACGCAACCGCTTCTGCGTCCCTGAAAATTGGAAAGCCTCCGGCAGGGCATTGCCGGAGGCTTTTGGAGGTTAACAAAGAAGTTGGTTAGAGTTCTCCTTCGCAAGCGGCTGGCCACACAGGTCAGCAACAAGGACTTTATACATGGTTTTGATATGTTTTTCAATTACCTTAGTTAGTAATCTAATAAAATATTTTGAGCCATCTGTCTCGCGTTACGGCTCAACAATTCCCGGCCGCGGCGCCAACGAAAACCCCCGGCGGTTTCGCGCCGGGGGTTCGCTTGGATCGTTGTCAGGCGATCGGGATCAGAAGTTGCGCTGAACGCGCAGGTTCAGCGAAGTCGTGCTGTTGTTGCCGTAGGTGTAGGTCGTGGTCGCCAACGGCAGCGCCGAAGAAGGCGCAGCGACCACCGATCCAGCCATGTTGGTCTTCAGGAAGGCGTACAGCACTTCGGCGCTGAACGTCAGGTTCTTGACCGGGGTCCAACGGGTCACGACGCCGATTTCCGAGATCGTGAAGCCCGGGTCGCAACGGGTAAGCCCTGCAGAGGAGGTTATACCGGAAGTGCCACCGGCGGCGGTCGGAAGCAGGTAGGCGTTGCACCACAACGTCTTGGCGGTGGCGTTGTAGCTCAGCCCGGCGATGCCGCCGAACAAGCTCGATGACCAGTAGGGATCCCAGTTGTGGTTGAACGCACCACGGAAGCCCCAACCGGTGGTCAACTGCTGGCCGGTTTGCGGGTTGACCGCGCTGACGCCCGAGTAGATCGAATCCGTCACGACGCCCAAGGCGAGCTTGGTCCCGCTATAGATGTCGAACGCAGACGGGCTCGCCCCGCTGGTTGCCAGCACGTATTTCGACGCACCCTTCTCCCAGGTCCCTTCCAGCTTGATGTCGTCGCCGGCACCGGTCGGGATGTTCTTGATCTGCAACGCAGCCGAAACAGCCCCACCATACGCATCCGACGGGTGACCGAAGTTCACGGCACCTGTCTGTGCCGCACCCCCAAGGGCCGTGCTTGGAGTATTCGCGACGGAGAAATATCCCGCGTGGTCGTCATGGACCGCGCCCGAAATCTGGAACAGACCCCAGGCCTGATCGACGCGAATGTTGCCGACGAAATCGGGAACGGAAGCGCCGCCGTAGGCCGAACCAACACCGGTCGTGAACGCACTCGCCGCACCGCCGAAGCCGATGCTGCCGCCCGCCGTACCACCGACCGCATTGATGATCTGGGTGCGGTTGAAGGCGTTCGCGCTCGAGTCGTCGACGCCGATCGTGGCCGACACGCCGTTGCCAAACTGCCAAGTGTACTGGATGTTGTTGATACCGCTGACCGAGTCGAAGCCGCCGATCAGGAACGAGGTGTTGTTGCCCGGATAGCCATGCCACGGCGTGGAGAATGCCGAGGCGGACTTACCGAAGGTGAAGCCTGCGAACTGCAGGAACACGAATTCGACCCCGGCGTAGCCGTTGCCCGACGTGTCGTTGTTGACCTGGGCCTGCGTTGCGCCTGGCTCGACGCTCGCCGCGAGACCGATGCTGTTGGTCGAATTGAAGGTCGAGAAACTGAAGTCGGCCTGACCGAAGGTGCGAACCACGCCGTATTCCGTCGCGGTGCGGGTATCGATGGTCAGCGCCAAACGCGAACGATCGGCGTAGAAGTTCGCATAACGGTCGCGGATGCCGCCTTCGCCGTTGTAGAACGGGGCGTCATAGACGCCGCCGTTGATGGTCAAATCGGCGCGCAGATAACCACCCAGCTTGATGCAGGTATCGGTGCCCGGAATGTAGAAGAATCCGGC
>JBATYU010000838.1:0-2135 GCA_049674245.1 Bradyrhizobium sp.
GCGTAGCGTAGCCCGAGGCGGACTTACCGAAGGTGAAGCCTGCGAATTGCAAGAACGCCAGTTCGACCGCGACGTAGCCGTTGCCGACGGTGTCGTTGTTAAGCTGGCCTTGCGCTGCACCGGGGAAAATACTGGCGGCGGTGCCGATGCTGCTGGTCGAACCGAAGCTCGAGAACTGGAAGTCGGCCTGGCCGAAGGTGCGGACAACGCCGTATTCAGTCGCGGTGCGGGTGTCGATGGTCAGCGCCAAACGCGAACGGTCGTTGTAGAAGTTCGCATAACGGTCGCGGATCGCACCTTCACCGTTCCAGAACGGGCCGTCGTAGATCTGACCGTTGATAGTCAAATCGGCGCGCAGATAACCACCCAGCTTGATGCACGTATCGGTGCCCGGGATGTAGAAGAATCCGGCACCATACAGAGAGCAGATCCTCACGTATTCGACCGCTTTGGCCTTGACCGGAAGATCAGCCGCCTGTGCCCCGCCTACGGCGAGAAGACCCGCCGTAGAGCCGAGGATGAGGCTCTTAATCGTCTTCATTTGAGTCTCCAAGTTTGTAGGAAGGTTCCACCCCCAGAACCCGAATCTTCCGCGGGTCATCGATGGGCGCCCGAGAACATTCCAGGGCGAACGAACAATGCATGCCTAAATTATCTTCGTAAAACAGTTTATCTACTCATGTAGTCTTTTGTGGACCCATGTGATTTTTGCGCAACAGGGACTATTGAAGGGTTGTATGGTGCACAGTTAATTGATTTAGTTACTGAAACTACAAAGGTGTACAGGGCAGACATGGCCAAGCAAACCATCTCCATGGCTCGACCGGTTCGGACAGGCGACGGTCCCTCCGGCAAGGCCGCCAACGACTTGAGCCATGACGCGTTTCAGAAATTGCTCTGGGAAATCACCTCCATCAACGTCCATCTCGATCAGATTCGCGCCTACTGGGCGCAGAATCTCGGCATTAGCGGTCCGCAGTGGATGATTCTGATGGCGGTATCCGACCTCGACCGGGGTCATGGCGTCCCGGTCAAGGACGTATCGGCGGCGCTTCGCGTCGACCCGTCGTTCGTCACGACTCAGTCGAAAATGCTCGAGAAAATGTCGCTGTTGCGACGTGTGCCGTCGCGCGAGGATGCGAGGGTCGTGCTGATGTCGCTTTCAGAGAAGGCACGCAAGCATGCGACAGGTCTTTCCGCCAAGCAGGAATTGTTGAGCAAATTTATTTTCTCGGAGTTCAACGAAACCAGCATCAAGGATCTGCTCGGAAAGTTGTCCCTGCTTGAAAACCGGCTCGAGAAAGCCGCACTCAAGCTCAACGCGGATTTGTAGCGGGAGACGGAAGAGGGCTTTGAGCCTCCCGGCTTGCCGATTTGCCCGTTCGGTCACCACGCCAATCCATTCCTTCCGGGGGATGTTCCTGCAATAGGTTTCAAGACAACATTCCTAATGGGCTGCGATCCTGTCTTCAGTTCGACAACGTCAAGTAGCCGTGGTAGTGGTAGTAGGGTAGTTGGCGGCAGGGAAGCGATGGTCGGCTATCCGTAGGCTTCTTCGTGCATGAATCATGAACGAACGACTGCTGACCAATCGGGATTCACTCATCAACAAATGTGTGCAACTTGGCGGGTACCCGAAGGTACCTATAGCGTGCGTATGTTTTTTGGGAGGTTTGTGCCGGGGGTGAATTCTTGTCGTGCTCGATCGGCAAGACAGCCCCACCGGTACTCGAACCGATCATGGTAAGAGAACCAGAAAGGCGACGACGCAAGCCGCGGAGCACTTTCAGCTTCGTGGGCTGGCCGCAATGGCCCGACAACGAGGACTACTCCTTCGAATTCATGCGTGTCCTTGCCACGGCCACGGAAGGTGCGAGCACCGTTTCGGAATGCTTCTGGGCGGCCCGGCACATCCAACACACCAATCGGGCGAGCTGGTACAATGCCTGGACGGCGGTCGCCGCCAGGACCAGGCAGCGCGGCGACGCAGCTTTCGAATCCGGCGGCTTGAATATGGCGACCGGCAACTGGTTGCGCGCCTCGAACTACTATCGGACCGCCGAAGTATTCCTGAACGAGGACGACGCGCTGCGGCCGCCGACCATCGATTTGATGCGATCCTGCTCGCAACTCTA
>JBATYU010000839.1:0-7193 GCA_049674245.1 Bradyrhizobium sp.
ACCTACTATTATTGGAATCCCGGACGAAACACCGACCGCGAGGGCGAGCGGATCAAATTGCCCGATGCGATCAAGCACCCGGCACGGTTTTTCGCCGAAGTCGAGCGGCGCCGGAACTCGACTCCTACCAGTTATCCGGCCGGCTCGATCGGCGATCTCATCACCCGATACCGCGCAAGCGACGAATTCAAACGGCTCTCCGAAGGCACACAATCTAATTACGAAGTGCACATGCGCCGCTTCGAGGCGCACGATACTTGGGGCATGGTGGCGGTTCGCGACCTGGCGCCGATCACGGTCCAGACCGCACGCGACGCAATGAAAGAAACCGCGGTGATGGCAAACCAGATGCTGTCGGTCGGCCGCACTATCTGGGATTGGGCGATTCCGCTGGACCTCGCCAAATTCAATCCGTTCGACAAGGTGAGAGACTTCGACATCCCAGACCGCGGGCATGTGCCGTGGCCGTCATGGGTGATCGACTATGTCCGAACGCACGCTTGGCCGGATCTGGTCCGCATGATGCGGCTCGGCGTGATGACCTGCCAGCGCGGCAGCGATCTCATCAGGATGGGGCCCGAGCACTGCGACCGCAACGGCCTCTGGTGTCGCCCGCTCAAGACCAGAAAGCGCCGCAGGTCCTTTCACATTCCCCTCGCGGCCGCCGACGCGCTCGAGATCGACCGGTGGGCCGAGACGCCGGTGACCTTCACGAATTCACGCTGGCTGAAGCCGATCGATCGCTTCCGCGAAGACCTCTACCTTTATTCGCCGAAGGGCGCGCAATACACCGCTGACGGCCTGCGCGCGCGTTGGGGTCGCTGGCTTGCCGACACCCCGGAAGGCCGGGAGATATGTCGCCGCTGGAAAGAATGGGTTGTCGCCCAGGTCAAGAAGTACGATTGGGACATCGAGCCCGACGACGCTGACCATCCGACCATCCACGGCCTGCGCGGCACCGGCATCCTGGCGCGCGCCGAGCAAGGCTACGAGGTCGATCAGATCGCCAACGACATCGGCATGTCCAGGCAGAACGTCGAGCACTACATGCGCTTCAAGGATCAGATGCAGGTCGCGGCCCAAGGGCAAAAGCGGCTTCGGCTGGTCTCGAAGGAGGACTAGACCGCGAACGTTTGGACGGCTATATCACCGCAGCCAGACGCCTGATTTGGAAAACTCCTTGGCGATCTTGGAAAACTTCCGAAAAAAATGCTGTAAAATCAGCCACTTCGGTGGGGAATGGTGTAACGGTAGCACAACAGACTCTGACTCTGTTTGTCTAGGTTCGAATCCTAGTTCCCCAGCCAGGATATTTTCCTGTCTTGCCCGAGCAAATGCAAAGTACGCTGCGACATAAGGTGACCTCGACCAATCCAGCAATGGCGAAGGGAATAGTCGCGCTGCATTGTTTCATGCCGCCTCCTGCAACTCATTGGAAAAGTCGCTCATCGCCGCAACGATGTTGGCAATATTATCGATGGTCGCTGTCCTGCCGATCCACTCGAATGTGAATTGCCCTCCGTGTTTGCCCGGATACAGCTACTTTTGGGCGTTGGAGAAAGCCGTATCGAGCACTTCGCCAATCGGTTGCCACGCGCGGCCGTCGAATTGGAGTAGTCGCAGATGTTTGATCGGTCGAAAGTTCCAAGGTCCAGTGCTGATTTTGATCCCAGATAGCAAAACGGAGCCTTGGTAGTCTTTGAGGGCCGCTGCTTGCTTCATGACGTTCTCGCGAGATAGATCATTGCCGCACTGTTTGAGCACTTGCACCAGTGTCTCGGCGGCCGCATAGCCGAAGACGGCGTCGCCGTCGTCTTTGCCTCCGGCCCGATTGTATTTGTCAACAAATGCCTGCCAGTCCTTTGTGGCTTGTTCGTCTTTCCAAGACAGATCATTTGCATCCTTCAAGAAGGTGGCCGTAATCACGTCCACGGCATTTTCCAAGCCAGCAGGCTTTAGCGCCGTCGCAATCGATGAAGCCATATGGCTCAAAATGAACACAGGGTGCCAATTGAGCTCGGCCGCTATTCGGATTACTTTCGCTGCGTTTGTAGGCAGTCCCGCAAATACAAAAATCTCGGCTCCTGATTGCTTCAAGATCGATACGTGCGTGTCCAGATGCTCATCTGCGATATCGTACGCGATATCGAGCCTGATCATACGGGCGATGTCACCGAGCCCGTCTTCCAATCCCTTGATTATTTCTCGACCGACTTGATCGTTCTGCCAAAGAGCTACAATCCTCCTTCCGGGATAGGACGCCTGTATGTAGTTGGCGTAAATGCGCCCCTCTTCCCGAAACGAGGGCTGCCAACCCATAGTCCACGGAAACAACGATGGATCGAACAGATGATCGTCTCCGGAGGCGACAAAAAGTTGAGGAATTTGCCGTTCATTCAAGTATTTGCGTACGGCAAAGTTGCCCGGAGTTCCGAAAGAGCCGAACATCAAGAGGACGTTGTCTTTCTCGATAAGACCGCGCGTAAGATCTAGAGCGGTTACCGGATCGGATTTGTCATCATATGAGATAAAGCTCACCTTACGGCCGTTGATTCCGCCGCGTTCGTTGATCATCTCGAAATACGCTGCTTCGGCTTTCCCAATCGCCCCGAAGACCTCCAAATTTCCACTATAAGGCATGAGATTGCCGATACGAATTTCAGTATCGGTCACGCCTTCGCGCACTCGCTCGGAGATCGCGCTCAATGACGTAAGCGCTAAGACAATAGCAATCAGCGTTCGGACCCGGGTTTGCATCGGATGAGCTCAATTACAAAAGCGTGCAGCCAGATTTCGAGACATATTGGAGGCGCTCAGCTTGATTTAGATCAAACGCCAAGAAATTGACCGGCGTCAGGAAAACTCAGCAGCAATATTGCGAGGAGACTTGTGCTCCAATGTGTCATGACGCATCCAAAGCGCCATCTGGGGTTTGATTATCTGTCCATCGTGGCACCGACAGGGACCATTATGAAGGCGTAATTCCGAGTGTATTGCGATAGATCAAGGAACACGTTTTCCACGAAGGTCAGATCAAGTTGACAAAGGCAAGTTCCGGTTCCGTCAGCCAATCAATGGGTGCGCAGATCGGAGCCTTGGTGCTTGCAACTAGCGGCGTTCAGCTTGCCGTCGGGTTCTTTGGTACCTTCATTTCCTTGCGGGTCCCTCTGGAGAATTTTACCGCAACGATGTCCGCGCTGGTACTCAGCGGTTATTTCGCAGGATACACAATTGGCGCGGTTTGCTGCGCACGGATCATCGAGCGAGTTGGGCACATTCGGACCTATGCGGCTCTTGCGGGCTTGGCCGTCATGGCGACTGCGGTCATGCCCTTGTCGATCAATGGGCCAGTCTGGCTGGTTCTGCGCGCGGCTGTTGGATTTGGCTGCGCCGGGCTATTCATTACCACAGAGGGTTGGCTGAATGCTAAGGCTCCGCCAGCGGAGCGTGGCTGCGTTCTTTCAATCTACGGGTTGGGATCTCTATCGCGCTCGCAATCGTCAAGTCTTGATAAGCCAAGTCGATATCAAGGGCTCCGCCGCATTCAACATCATCGTTGCCATCTTTGCGATGGCCGTTGCGCTGGTAAGCCTGACCCGTGCGGAGCCGCCGCAGATCACCGCCGGCTCAGCCCTTCCTTATGGCCAACTCGCGCGGACAGCTCCCGTCGCCGTTGCCGGAGCCGCGGTTAGCGGACTTATTGTCGGCGCGTTCTACGCACTCGTTCCGGCGTGGATGCAGGGAAGACGCAACGACCGCGCGACCATTGGGCTGGTTATGCTGGCCACCGTGTTTGGAGGCTTCGCATTTCAAATTCCGGTGGGCCGACTTTCCGACCGCTTCGACCGGCGCATGGTTCTGGCAGGGCTTTGCCTTGGCCTAGTAGGCACAAGCATTGCATTGGTCCACTTGCCGAGAAATCTTCTGGCCGTCCTGCCGACGGCTTTTTTATTTGGTGGCTTTCTGTCGACGCTCTACCCGGTTTCGGTCGCCTACGCGCATGACAGCATGCACGGTGAGCAGGTCGTTGCAGTGAGTGGCAGGCTCATCCTGCTCTTTGGCCTCGGCTCCATTCTCGGGCCGCTTCTTGGCACGAGCTTCGTGGTGGGCTTTGGCATCAATGGCGTACTTTAACTGATCGCCACGGTTGCACTTCTGCTCGCCCTCTTCGCCGCTACCAGAAGTCTGACGTCGACACCTCCACCCCATGTGAAACGCCAAGTCGAGCCCCTGAGCCGCGCGAGTGAGGGCCCAGGTTCAAGCTGATCCGCCGGGCAATGATTTCGCCATTTCCGAGGTCGCGCTCCAACCGATTTTCTCATAGAGCGGACGGCCCTGTTCCGTTGCATGCAGGATAACGAAGCGGATGGCGCGTCGAGCAAACTCTTGATCAGCGGCTTCCATCAGGCGTCTTCCAATACCTTTGCCGCGGTACTTGCGTTCAACAAACAGGTTGAGGACATAGCCACGGCGCACGTCCGTTGAGTGCGACGGATGCGGGGGCCAGTCGATTTCCATCAACCCGATTGCAGCGATCGGATTCTCGTCGTGCTGCGCGACGAAGCCAAATGGGGCGACATCTGGATTGCCCACTGCATCGACCAGCAAGGCGCCGTGTTTGCGTTACAGGGAAAGCGGACGAAGACTAGCCAAGCCGATGATCCGCAATCTGCCCCGCAAGTAGGCTGGTCGGCCAAGTGGGGCGACATCTCCTCTCGCGGCCGGCTGCTCGGGACCAAGCCCAAAGCTAGGAGAGCCCGTTGAAACAGGTCGGCCGCCACCTGTCACACTTTGGATTGCTCCCCACGATGGTTGCCGGCCGATTTCAAGGACTCGCGATGAGCCGGGTGGCGGATTCATTCGCGTGAATCTGCGGGCCACCGTTGCAAACAAGCCCCACCAAGTAGAACATCCGCCCGGGGGCCAATACCGGGAGAAAAGCAATGAGGGTCCTTGCCGCGACACTTAATCTTGCTTGTTTCAAGTGCTGCTGCCGCTCAAGAGTGCCAGACGTGCTCAGTGCACCCTGACAAGCAGCGCTGTCGGCGCTCGCCGGCAAGTCTCAAATGTGCCACAAGTAAAGAACCTGCGTGCAACTCGAAAATACGAGGCTTTCTCTTGAGCTATGTCAATTTGAGCAATGTCGAAATGATTTGAGGTTGCTCGTAGTAGACGTTTCCATCGGCACAGGAGTTTACAATGGCTGAAATAACTAAACTCTCCGTCGGCAAGGTGCTCGAAAAGCTGCGCAGCGCCGATGCGCCAAAAAAAACGAAGATGATGCAGCTTGAAGAGAAAGCTAAGACGACTGACGAAGAGATACAGCGCTTGAGGGCGGCAACACGTCGCCTCAAGCGGGGCCAGCGACCTGGCACGACTGGGCGTGATTGATGCGGGCCAATGCCCGCCGAGTTTACTTCACTCCATTGTGATCTCGACACCACCGACGCTGGCCGACAATTCCACGCCGGCCTTGACGCCGTGCAATTGGAGAATCACTCCCTTTGCATTTTGCAACTGCACGCCGCCGACGCCGCCGGCAAGCGCTCCGCCGGCACCGATAGTGCTATAGCTGCCGGCGATGTCGCCCGGCGCGCCCATATTTAGAGCCTGCCCGATCATCTTGTTGGTGGATGCCCCGATCGTGGCGCCGAAGCTCATGCCCGAAACCCTGAACGGATATTTGTGACCGCGAAACGTCAGGATTCCACGCCCTCCGCCAACACCAACGATGAAGCCCGCCTTGGTGAATACGACACGAACTGAACCGGTTTCCGCCTGCGACGCCGTCGAAAGGCTCGCCGATGCCACCAGACCCAGCACTGCCCCGCTCATCAGCGCTCGAAAAGGTCGGGTAGTATTACTCTTCATCTCGATCTCCTCTTGGAGTTTTCGTCATCGCGCTGGAGCAGTGACCTCCACCTTTTTCCAGGTCTGATCGGGGTTGAACGATGTCATACGTTCGGCGAGTTTCTCCGTGCGTTCCCCAAGATCCTTCTGGAAAATAGTACCGGCATAATTGACGAGGAACGTCATCACGCCGGAATTGCCGTACTCGGCCGGATAGGCCACGAGAGCGAAGCCGCCGATCATCTTGCCGCGCACGACATAATCCACTTCGCCGCCCGCAGCCATCGGCCCCTGGCGCGTCAATATCTTGAAGTAGTAGCCGTGGAAGGGGGTTTGATCACCGCCGATCGCATAGCCCTCCGTGGTTGCCTGGGCGACAAGCTCGCCGAGCGGGCTCTCGTCATCACCTTGCGCCGCCGGCCAGTACAGCCCGTCTTTCTTGCCAGGGCGGCTGACGATGCGCTGCGCGTAGGTGGCACCGCCGGCACTGGCGCGATTCTTATCGGCATATTCGTTCTGCGCGTCGACATAGGCAAGGCATGACTGGATCGCGCTGAGCTCGTTGCGGCCGATGCGCCGATACAGAACCTCAAGGCGGCCCGCGGCCGTGTCGAACTGCCAGGCAGCGCCTTTGCGCGTGAGCGGGATCGGAAACGGAAAGTCCTCGGTCCCGATGATCATCACGGCCTTGTTGTCGCCTTCCTTTGTGATCTGATGTTTGGCATCGTAGGCTGCGAGAAATTTTTCTCGCATGGCTTCATCGGCGACCTTGTCGTCGGAGGAGACGATATCGGCGCCGTCTTCCCCGAGCACTGCGATCACGCCTTTGGGCCAATTGTCCTTGGTGGCGCTCACCAAGGCTGCCACGGCCTCTTCGGGTGACTTGAACGGTTGCTGTGCGCTGGCGACAGACGCTGACGCTAGGATGACTGTTGCCGCGGTCCAGCCAGTCAGTCTGCCAAGCAAAGAGAGGGTCCGGGTCATGACGATCTCACCAATGTTGGATTTGCGTGTGCCGCATCCCGGTAGCGGACGGAATCCGCGCGCCGGATGCGACCCAATGGTCGTAAGTCTCAAACTCCAGTCCGAGCTTTTCGTAGTAAACCCGCAGGTATCCGTCCCGGCCGCGCACCACCGCATCCGGCCTTATTGTCTGCACTTCCTGCGCCATGACGCCAACATAGGTTTTGTCACTGCCGTTGTAACTGTAACGATAGAAGCCCAGTCCGTTGTCGAGCCAGCCGATCAGCGTGATGTCGTGCTTGGCGTTGATGTCTGAGCGACGTCCGCCACCACCACCACCTCCTCCGCCGCGGCCACCTCCTCCGCCCCCGCCGCCCATC
>JBATYU010000840.1:0-15278 GCA_049674245.1 Bradyrhizobium sp.
GATTGCCGGCAGTATCACCGCGCGCTACGCACCGGAGCGGCTGTTCAAATACGTCTTCGTCATGGTGGCATGGTCGGCCGCGGCGCGATTGTTGCTGGCGCGGGAGGACTGGAAATTCGGCGATGACGTGCCGAAGGGGCCGCTGATGAGGCTCTACGGTTTCCTTGTCGGGATTCTCGCCACCTTAATGGGCGTCGGCGGCGGATTGTTCTCGAACCTGTTGATGACGTTCTACGGCCGCCCGATCCATCAGGCGGTCGCGACCTCCTCGGCGCTTGCCGTGCTGATCTCGATTCCCGGCGCGCTCGGCTATGTCTATGCCGGCTGGCCCGTGGCGGCACGTTTCCCGGCGGTCACCGCGCTGCAATTGCCGTTCGCGCTCGGGTATGTCTCGCTGATCGGCGCAGTGCTGGTGATGCCGAGCAGCCTTCTGACCGCGCCGCTTGGCGTCCGTTGCGCGCATGCGATGTCGAAGCGGATGCTGGAGATCGCGTTCGGCATTTACATGTTCATCGTCGGCGGCAGGTTTGTGATAAGTCTGACTTGATCGATCAGGCCGTGGAATACCTCGGTGTCGACGTCACGAACGCAACACAGCTAGATCGTCTCGCTGCGCGCTAGTTCCTCGACTTCACCCGCGCTATAGCCAAGCAGGCCGGTCAAAATCTCGCGCGTATGCTCACCGAGTCTGGGCGGAGCCACGTAGGTATCGAGCGGCGTATCGCTGAGATGCATCGGATTCTTGATGTTTTTGACAACGCCGACGCCGGCGCCGGCATGCGGCATCTCGGCGATCATGTCACGCGATTTCAACAGTTCACTCTCGCAGACTTCGCCGACGGTCCGGATCGCGCCGCTCGGAATGCCGGCGGCTTCCATCAGGGGCAGCCACTCATCGCGCTTGCGCTGCTTGATGATGTCCTTGACGATCGGCACCAGGATATCGCGGTTGCGCACGCGATCCGCCGCTTTGGCAAAACGGGGATCATCGGTCAGTTCGGTTCGCTCGACGGCCTTGCAGAA
Organism: Bradyrhizobium sp.; assembly: GCA_049674245.1. Taxonomy (GTDB): domain Bacteria; phylum Pseudomonadota; class Alphaproteobacteria; order Rhizobiales; family Xanthobacteraceae; genus Bradyrhizobium. The sequence continues at coordinate 1,024 of JBATYU010000840.1, forward strand.
ACGTATCCACAATTCGTCGTTGGCGACACCGAGGCTGATCCAGCCATCGCTTGCTCCGAACGTCTCATAGGGCACGATGGTGGCGTGCGCATTGCCGCGGCGCTTCGGCGATTCGCCTGTCGCGTAATAGATGCTGGCGTTGAAGGTGAGCAGCGAGGCGACGGCCTCATACATCGAGACCGAAACATGCTGGCCGCGCCCGGTGGCCTTGGCGGCGTAAAGTGCCGCGAGAATGGCCTGCGATCCGTTCAATCCGGAAATGAGATCGGCGATCGAGGTGCCGACCTTGTAGGGCGCTCCGTCGGCGGGACCGGTGATGTCCTGAATGCCGGCTTCGCCCTGCACGATGACGTCGTAGCCGGGGCGATCTTTCATCAAACCGGTATTGCCGAATCCGGAAATCGAGCAATACACCATGGCGGGACGACGCGCGCTGACGGCGGCGTAACCGAAGCCGAGACGGTCCATCGCGCCAGGCCGAAAGTTTTCGACCAGCACGTCCGAGTTATCGATCAACCGCCACAGCACTTCGCGGCCGCGTTCGCTTTTCATGTCGAGCGTAATGCTTTTTTTGTTGCGGTTGACGGACAGAAAATAGGCCGCTTCGTCGCCTTGATACGGAGGTGCGAACGCTCTTGTGTCGTCGCCTTCGACCGGCCGCTCGACCTTGATCACCTCGGCGCCGAGATCGCCGAGCTGCATGGTGCAGAATGGTCCCGACAGCACCCGGGTAAGATCGACAACACGTAGTCCTTCAAGCGGGCGCATGCGCTTCTTGCCTCATTTTGCCGCGAACGCAATTACGGGAAACTCGACCGGCCCCAATACCATGGCCGCAACTTGCATTTCAAACAGGCCGGAAAACGGATTGGCGTTCATGATGGTTTTCTGGGCCGCATTCATGCATCATTCCGGCGGGCGGGCGTGGCTCCAAGGGCCGCATATCCTAAGGGTTTCAATAGCAAAAACGCCCTTCACAAGGCAACGGAGACGGTTTGCATGACAAATGACGGGAAACGCGTGGCCTGGGTGACGGGCGGCGGCAGCGGCATCGGTGAGGCCGGCGCGGAAGCGTTGGCGGCGGACGGCTGGACGGTCGTGGTTTCGGGACGCCGCAGGGACGCGCTCGAACAGGTGGTGGCGAAGATAACGAAAGGTGGCGGCAAGGCTGAAGCGATCCCGCTCGACGTCTCTATCGCGGCCGATGCCAACAAGGTGGCCGAGCAAATCCTTTCACGTCACGGCCGCATCGATCTCTTGGTCAACAGCGCCGGCGTCAATGTGCCGAAGCGAAGCTGGGCCGACATGGAACTGGAAGGCTGGGACAGGCTGGTCGATATCAATCTCAACGGTGTGCTTTATTGCATGCGCGCGGTGCTGCCGGCGATGCGCAAGCAAAAGGACGGCTGCATCATCAATGTCGCGTCATGGGCTGGCCGTCACGTGTCCAAAATGCCGGGCCCTGCCTACACCACCACCAAACATGCGGTGCTGGCACTGACCCATTCTTTCAACATGGACGAATGCGTCAACGGCCTGCGCGCCTGCTGCCTGTCGCCCGGAGAAGTCGCAACCCCGATCCTGAAGTTGCGCCCCGTCGTGCCGTCGGAAGAAGAGCAGGCCAAAATGCTGCAATCGGAGGACCTCGGCCGCACCATCGCGTTCGTGGCCGGCATGCCGCCTCGCGTGTGCATGAACGAGATCCTGATCAGCCCAACCTGGAACCGCGGATTCATCCAGACGCCGCACAGCCGGGACTAGCGTGGGCCGTCATTGCGAGCCAAGGGGTCGCGCGAATGCGCGCCCGACGAGCGCAATAGCGCCCGCACACGGCCAGCGCCGAGAAAAGTTTCAAATCTGCGAAAATTTATTGTTCGAAACTACCCCCAAAACCTCCCGTAATTCCGATCAACGGCGGCGCAGAGCTACAAGCAGCAACGGCGCCGTTGTTGACCCCTTCATCGCCGGCGCACACCGCCGGTCAACCTCATCATCGGGAGACTATCCATGTCCAAGCGTATTGCCCTTCTGTCCGCCGTTGCCTTCGGCGCATTGGCCCTCACGGCCACCATCGCAGCACCTGTCAGCGCGCAGGAAAAAACCGTCATGGTCGGCGGCGCCGCGATGTTCCCCTCCAAGAACATCATCCAGAACGCCGTGAACTCCAAGGACCACACCACGCTGGTTGCCGCCGTGAAGGCCGCCGGCCTGGTCGCTACCCTGGAAGGCAAGGGCCCGTTCACCGTGTTCGCGCCGACCAACGCCGCCTTCGGCAAGCTGCCGGCCGGCACCGTCGACACGCTGGTCAAGCCTGAGAACAAGGCGACCCTGACGAAGATCCTCACCTACCATGTGGTTCCGGGCAAGCTCGAGGCCTCCGACCTGACCGACGGCAAGGTGCTCAAGACTGCGGAAGGCGGAGAGCTGACCGTGAAGCGCTCGGGCGACCAGGTCATGATCGTCGACGCCAAGGGCGGCTCTTCGACGGTGACGATCTCCAACGTCAATCAGTCGAACGGCGTCATCCACGTGGTCGACACCGTTCTGATGCCGGCTTCGTAACACCGCGCGCGCCCCATTAGTCCCTCAAGGACTTGGTCCCCAACGGGACGCGCGAGGCAGCGAGCCGGGGAAGCCCGGCTCGCTTTTTTGTGACCGTCATGCCCATCATCTATGGTTCTGATAGCGTCCAGTGCAGTAACGGAAGGCCGGTTTCCGGCGTATAAACCGGTATCGCCGCAAAGGACTCAACGCCATGTCAACCCTTACCGTCAGCGATCAGCATGTGACGCCCGCGACCGGGAACGTCATTCAGCCCGCCTGGGTCCGGGCCATGCATTGGACCAATGCGTTCGCGATGGTCCTGATGATCATGTCGGGCTGGCAGATCTATAACGCCTCGCCGCTGTTCGATTTCCTGAAATTTTCCAAGAGCATCACCCTCGGCGACTGGCTCGGCGGGGCGCTGCTGTGGCACTTCGCCGCGATGTGGCTGCTGATGGTCAACGGCCTGGCCTATCTTGCCGTAGGCCTTGCCACCGGCCGCTTCCGCAAAAAACTGCTGCCGATCACGCCGACGGGCGTGATTTCGGACGTCAAGGCTGCGCTGACCTTCAAGCTCGCGCATGACGATCTGACCAAGTATAATTATATACAGAAGCTGCTCTATGCCGGCATCATCGCCGTCGGCATCGTCATCGTGCTGTCGGGCCTGTCGATCTGGAAGCCGGTGCAGTTGCAATGGCTGACCGCGCTGTTCGGCGGTTACGATATCGCGCGCTACGTCCACTTCATCTGCATGTCTTTGATCGTCGCGTTCATCGCTGTTCACGTCACGCTCGCGGTGCTGGTGCCGAAGAGCCTGCGCGCCATGATCATCGGCCGATAACAGGAGGATACATTCATGGGCCGCATGCGTTCGCTGCTGATCCCCGGGGTCGACAAGAAACTGCTGGTCAAGGACGCAGTGAAGGTGATGCCTGACTTCACGCGCCGTCGTTTCATCTCGGGTGGCGCCAGCCTGGGCGCGCTGACGCTTCTGACCGGCTGCGATGTCCTCGACAGTGACTCCGCTGAGGAGATGCTGAAGAAAGTCTCAAAATTCAATGACGCCGTGCAGGCGTTGATCTTCAATCCCGATGCGCTGGCGCCGACGTTTCCGGAAAGCGCGATCACAAAGCCGTTCCCGTTCAACGCCTATTACGAGGTCGATGACGCGCCGGAGGTCGATGGCAAGTCCTGGAAGCTCGAGGTGCGCGGCCTCGTCGACAACAAGAAGCCCTGGACGCTGGAGGAACTCTACAAGCTGCCCCAGGTCAAACAGGTCACACGCCATATCTGCGTCGAGGGCTGGAGCGCGATCGGAAGCTGGACCGGCACGCCGCTGCGCGATTTCCTGAAAATGATCGGCGCCGACACCGGCGCGAAATATGTCTGGTTCCAGTGCGCCGACAAGGAAGGCTACAACTCGCCGCTCGACATGCGCACCGCGCTGCACCCGCAGACCCAGATGACGTTCAAATTCGCCGACGAGATCCTGCCCCGCGCCTATGGTTTTCCGATGAAGATCCGGGTGCCGACAAAGCTCGGTTTCAAGAACCCGAAATACGTGATCTCGATGGAGGTCACCAACGACTACAAAGGCGGCTACTGGGAAGACCAGGGCTATAATTCGTTCAGCGGGAATTGATTGACGCGTCGCGGGGGCGAAGGCGGCCTGCCGTCGTTGGGGTTCGTGGGGCGCGCCCGCGTCAGATCATCGTCGCCGTGTTCGTGATAAGCCGCTTCATCCAGATCCCACCGTCGTCGGCGACCGCTCTCACCGGCGTAAACAGGTTCAGCACGTCCACACCCGGGTCGATCGGGGGTTTCACCAACACAAGGTTCATCTCGACCTTCCGCGCGGCTGCAAATCGCCTAGGGACGAAGGCGACGAGATCTGTGGCTGCGGCAATGCGCAGCGCAAGCAAATGGCTCGGCGCAGCCGCGACGACGGTCCGTTGCAAGCCAACCTTGTCGAGCCACTCATCAAGCTCATCGCGGGCTTCTCCGGCCCCGACCACGGATACGTGCTGATGCGCCTGAAAGCCCTTCACCGTTGAAAGCAGGCGTTTCCCTGGATGTCCCGCTCGGACCGCCAGCGTGTCGGTGTCCTCGTAAAGCGGCGACTTCGCAAAACCCGGAAATTCCCGGTTAAATGAAGTGACGAAAAAATCGATCTCGTTCAGCGCCCGTTCGGTCAATAGCGCCGGTCCCCGCCAGGGAATGAGATCGATACGGATGCCCGGTGCAGCCCTGGACAAGCGCTCCATGACCGAGGGCATCAACAGATGAGCGACCAGATCGGGCAGCATGATGCGGAACCTGCGCCTGCTGGTTCTCGCAACGAACTCTTCCATGCTCAGAACGGTCCTGGCGCTTGCTACGAATTTTGCGAGCGGCTTACGCAGGGCTTCGGCCTTCGGGGTGCGCACCATCGCCGTCCCGATGCGAACGAGAAGCGGGTCGCCGAACAGATCGCGCAAGCGGGCCAGCGCATGGCTTGCCGCAGGTTGAGAAAGGCCGACGCGCTCGCCGGCGCGCCGTACATGCGCCTCGTCGAGCAGCGCCTCAAGCACGACCAACAAGTTCACATCGACGGCGGCTAAATTCACCGCATTCATGAGTGCCATCATATCAATCGATTGGACGAATTGAAAAGCCTCGATCAGATGTTCGCGGCGGCTTCCGCCAGCGTTATCGAAACCGAGAAAGTCAATGACCGAGCCTTTACGTATCCATCCCGCAACCCTTGCACCGACCCCTAACTCATCCTCGATCGCGGAGGCCGCGCGATGAACCTCCGGCCCGATCTGGTGCTGGTGACGGGGCCCATGGTTGGCGCTTCAAGCTGGAGGCCGACGGCGGATCGGCTTCGGGCGTCGGGCTGGTGGGTCCATGTCCCCGATGTGCTCGCGGCATCCGGGACGCTGCCGCCGTGGCGCGAGTTGTCCGCGCATTATGCGAGGCTTGTTTCGCTTGAGGCGGCGCCGATCCTTGTCGGCCATAGCCTTGCAACCGTCGTGATCGCAGACCTGGCGGCGAGAATGCCCGTGTGTGGCCTGATCATGGTGGAAGGCGAAATACCTCCCGCGAGCGGCCGCGTCGCACCGGGCAGCGATTCATTTCGCGAATTTGTAGCGGGCCACGCCCATCAAGATGGGCGCTTGCCGCCATGGTCGGACTGGGGCGATCATCGCCGGCGTTCGCTCCTCGGCATCGACGAGCTTGCGCAGGACGCCGACGCTCTTGCCGCGTTCGAGAGGGACCAGCCTTGCGTTTCAGTCACTTGGTTCGACGAGAAGATCGATCTTGCGCCCTGGACCCACATTGCTTCTGGATTTATCCAGACATCGGCTTTTTTCGACCACGCGGCGGACGAAGCGGCGCGGCGCGGTTGGCCGCTGGTGCGAATCAAGGGCACCCACCTTCATCCGACACTGCAGCCCGACGAGACCGCGGCGGCAATCGAGGTGATTTGCGAGAGGCTCGCCGGAAGCAATACTCGCGATTAGTTTAGTTGGCCGGTCTCGTCAGCTTGCGCTGGAACGCCGCGCCGATCGCGCCGAGCGCCTGCGAGATAACCGACGGCGTTGATGGTGTTCATGAAGCCCGCGGCCGAATACGACCAGCCAAGCGCGTCCCGCATATCCGGCAACACCAGCGAATAGGCAAACCGGCCGATGCCGAGACCGACGGTCGGCGCCAGCGACAAAACAAGGATCAGCCGCGCGGGATGCGCGTAAGTTTGCGGACGATCGGGGGCGTGCAAGGGGTTACTCCGGCGGGCCGCGCAATGTGGCAGGGATCGGAGCGGTTGCACAGGCGCGCGGTGCGCAATGGCGTCTTGCCAATCCCGCAATGCCGTCTCCGATTAACCCGCCAGCACCAGCGCGACGCCGGCCACCGTCAGCACCGTCCCTAGGACGATACGCGCGGTAATCGCGATATGCCGGAGCATGATCGCGCTCAGGATGACGGTGACCAGCGGATAGATCGCAACCAGCGGCGCCACCAGCGTGATCGGTCCATTGCGCACGGCGGCAAACAGCGTCAGCGTGCTCAGGCCATTGCTGATGCCGGTGACCGCGAACCAGAACCGCCCGGACCTTGGCGCCTCCGGCACGAAGCTTCCTTTGCGGATGCGCTGCACGGCCAGCACCACGCTCGATGACATGATATAGCCGATCAAGCAGGCCCAGAGCGGGCTCGGCCAGATCTCGAGCCCGAGCTTGACGATCGGCGGCACCACGCCGCGCACCAAGGCGCTGCCGAGCGGCAGCAACAGCGCCCAGCTCCGGCAATCGCCGAGATCGCGCGGACGCGTCACGGTGATGATGACGGCGCCGATCACCGCGATCACCATTCCGATCGATTGCCCCAGCCGCAGCGGCTCATGCAGCAGCACGACCGCCGTCGTCACGGCGAACAAGGGTGCGAGATTGCCGAGCGTTGAGGTGATGACCGGCCCGAGCGCGCGGTTGGAGGCAAAGGTCAGGAACGTCAGCATCGCCGGGAAAAACAGCCCGATCGCGGCGAAGATCGGCAGGCCGCGCCAGACCACGGGTTCGCCGTGCAGGATCAGCGGCGACAGCAGCAGGAACAACAGCGTGAAGCAGGGGACGCTGATCGAGGCCCCCGACAGCGGTTCGACGGTGCGCAACCCCAACTGTGTCGTGACCACGCCGGCGCCGAGGAAAGCGGCCGACGCAAAGGCGAACAGGATGGCCGGGGTCATGAGGCCGTCTTCTTGCCTGCCAGTGCCGCCGATTTGAAGTTCCTGCAGCGGGCACTGGCGCGCGGGTTGGCTCTTGACGCCATTTGTCGCCCAACCGGGCCTGCTTGCCAATCCGCTTCCGGCGCATTAGCACTCCGCGCAAAAGCCGCATCTGGAGGAAATACCGATCATGGCGACCCATAAACTCCTGCTGCTCCCCGGCGACGGCATCGGCCCCGAAGTGATGGCGGAGGTGAAACGCCTGATCAGTTGGTTGAATGCGAAGGGCATCGCGCAGTTCGAGACCGAGCAGGGGCTGGTCGGCGGCTCGGCCTATGACGCGCACAAGGTCTCCATTACCGAGGACACCATGGCGAAGGCGAAAGCCGCGGACGCCATCATCTTCGGCGCGGTCGGCGGGCCGAAATGGGACAGCGTGCCCTATGAGGCGCGGCCCGAGGCTGGCCTGCTTCGCTTACGCAAAGAACTCGGCCTGTTCGCCAATTTGCGCCCCGCGGTGTGCTATCCGGCGCTCGCCGACGCCTCCAGCCTGAAGCGCGAAGCGGTCGAGGGGCTGGACATCATGATCGTGCGCGAGCTCACCGGCGGCGTCTATTTCGGCGAGCCGAAAACCATCACCGATCTCGGCAACGGCCAGAAGCGCGCCATCGACACCCAGGTCTACGACACCTACGAGATCGAACGCATCGCGCGTGTCGCCTTCGAGCTGGCGCGCCGGCGCCGCAACAAGCTGACCTCGATGGAAAAGCGCAACGTCATGAAGACCGGCGTGCTCTGGAACGAGGTGGTGACGCGCCTTCACGCCCGCGAGTACAAGGACGTGACGCTCGAGCACCAGCTCGCCGATTCCGGCGGCATGAATCTGGTGAAATCGCCAAAACAGTTCGACGTCATCGTCACCGACAATCTGTTCGGCGACATGCTGTCGGACATCGCGGCGATGCTGACCGGCTCGCTCGGCATGCTGCCGTCGGCTTCGCTCGGCGAGGTCGACCCTAAGACCAACAAGCGCAAGGCGCTCTATGAGCCGGTGCATGGTTCGGCGCCCGATATCGCGGGCAAGGGACTTGCCAATCCGATCGCGATGATCGCGTCGTTCGGCATGGCGCTGCGCCATTCCTTCGACATGGGGGCGCTCGCCGACAAGCTAGATGCCGCGATATCAGTCGTGCTTGCAAGCGGCCTGCGCACTTCGGATATCAAGTCCGAAGGCGCGACGCCTGCGTCGACCACGCAGATGGGCGAAGCAATCTTGAAGGAATTGCAGGCGTTGCACGGGTAAGTGCGCCGCCGTCGTCCCGCTCAATAAAGCGGGAACGTCTGCGGATACCATCCGCCGAAGTCGGACGGCGGATTGAGCGGCTGCCGGTCGATCGGGCGGTTCTTGTTCTCGCGCCCGAACGATGGGTAGCCGATGTCCGGTGGAATCGCGTAGTCTAGGAACTTGCGGTCGCCCGGCAGGACTTCGGTGCCGGCATCGAGCCAGGAGCGTTTTGTCACATAGATCCGGGTGTGCGGCCCCTGCTGGTAGGACACGTTCGGACCATTCGGTCCGTAATAGGGTCGGCCGCGGTCATCGTAAGAGCGAGGCTGTTGGGCGCTGGCGGCAACGGCGAAGCCGGTCAAAACCACGGCTCCTGCCGCCAGCGACAGCGCGAGCTTGCTCGCGGCAGGGAATTTCCAAATCATCACGTCCTCGTTCAAGGCTATCAGTTTGGCGGGCATCTTAACCGGCGGGGCCTGTCGTCGCTAGGTCAATTGCGCCACACCCGGCCACAATAATGCCGCGCAAAGCGAAAAAGTTGCATGAAAACCAGTATCTTGCCGGGCTGTGGCAATTGGAAGGCGCCACGCGAATTCCGCGCGTATCGTGGGAATTGGCCGGACGGAGCGAAAACGAGCGCATCCAAACGCCCGAACGCCGTGGTAACGTTGTATTGACGGTGTTTCTCGCATAGAAGCGCTGCCTCTTCCCTTTCCGCTGGTTGCGGTGGGAGAAGCATTTTTCTTCGGAGAATGAACGATGGGTTACAAAGTCGCGGTGGTCGGAGCGACCGGCAATGTCGGACGGGAAATGCTCAACATTCTCGACGAGCGCAAATTCCCGGCTGACGAGGTGGTGGCGCTGGCCTCGCGCCGCAGTATGGGCGTCGAAGTGTCCTACGGCGACCACACCCTGAAGGTCAAAGCGCTCGAGCACTACGATTTTTCCGACGTCGATATCTGCCTGATGTCGGCGGGCGGCGCGGTTTCGAAGGAATGGTCGTCGAAAATCGCCGCCGCCGGCGCAGTCGTGATCGACAACTCTTCCGCCTGGCGCATGGATCCTGACGTGCCGCTGATCGTGCCCGAGGTCAATGCCGATGCGGTCGCAGGCTTCGTCAAGAAGAACATCATCGCCAACCCGAACTGCTCGACCGCGCAGCTCGTGGTGGCGCTGAAGCCGCTGCACGACAAGGCGGTCATCAAGCGCGTCGTGGTCGCGACCTATCAATCGGTGTCGGGCGCCGGCAAGGATGCGATGGATGAACTGTTTTCGCAGACCAAGGCGGTCTACACCAACAGCGAGCTGATCAACAAGAAATTCCCCAAGCGTATCGCCTTCAACGTCATCCCCGAGATCGACGTGTTCATGGAAGACGGTTACACCAAGGAAGAGTGGAAGATGATGATGGAGACCAAGAAGATCCTTGATCCCAAAATCAAGCTGACCGCGACTTGCGTGCGGGTGCCGGTGTTCGTCGGCCATTCCGAGGCCGTTACCATCGAATTCGAAAATCCGATTTCGCCCGATGAAGCGCGCAACATCCTGCGCAACGCGCCGGGCTGCCTCGTGATCGACAAGCACGAGCCGGGCGGCTACGTCACGCCTTACGAGGCCGCCGGCGAAGACGCGACCTACATCAGCCGCATCCGCGCGGACCCAACGGTGGACAACGGCCTCGTGCTGTGGTGCGTGTCCGACAATTTGCGCAAGGGTGCCGCGCTGAACGCGATCCAGATCGCCGAATGCCTGATCAACCGCAAGCTGCTCAACGCCAAGAAAAAGGCGGCCTAATGCCGCGAATAGCGAATAGTATTTCTTCCTATTCGCTACTCTCTATTCGCTGACTTTCCCCGGCGCTGCGAAACTCCTTTGCCGCCTGATCCAGCACGAACAGTGAGCCCTCTGCGACGCCGAAATAGGCGCCGTGCAGATGCAGCTCGCCGCGCTCGACGGGCGTGCGCACGAAGGGAAACGTCATCAGGTTTTCGAGTGAGCGGAACACCGCGGCTTTCTCGATCCTGACGGTGAAATCATGCATCGTCTCGTGGTCGCGCTGCTCGACGACCTCGCCGGGCTTGACGAACATCGCCATCCACTTACCGATGAAATCGCCTGGAGACAGCGGCTCGGTCTTGTCGATGAACGCGCGGATGCCGCCGCACTGGGCATGGCCGAGCACCACGATGTGCTTTACGCGCAAAACCGAAACCGCATATTCCAGCGCCGCCGAGACGCCATGCGCGCCCGGGTCGGGCTGATAGACCGGGACCAGATTGGCGACGTTGCGAACCACGAACAATTCGCCGGGGCCGGCATCGAAGATCACCTCCGGCGATACCCGGGAATCGCAGCAGCCGATCACCATGGCCTCGGGCGATTGGCCGCGCACCGACAAATCGCGGTAGCGCGACTGCTCGGTGGGCAGCCGTTGCGACGCAAAAGTCCGGTAGCCGTCGATCAATTGTTGCGGGAACGCGATCATGGGCAAAGGCATAACCATATGCGGCAAGCCGTCACAAGCCTTTCGATTGGGCAGATGAAATGTTATCGCGTGGGGTTGAAAATGGCCGAAGGAATGAGCCCATGATCCGTCCGCGCCGCAGCCTTCTGTTCATGCCGGGATCCAATGCGCGGGCGCTGGAAAAGGCGCGCAATCTTCCCGCCGATGGCCTCATCCTCGACATCGAGGATTCGGTCGCTCCCGACGCCAAGGCAAAGGCGCGCGAGCAGATCGCGCTGGCCGTGGCCGCGAAAGGATTTGGCAAGCGCGAGGTCTGGATCCGCACCAACAGCCTGGACTCGCCGTGGTGGTCCGATGACGTCGCCATGGCAGGCAAGGCGAAACCCGACGGCATCCTGGTGCCAAAAGTTTCCAGCGTGGCCGATCTCGACAAGATTGGCGATCGCTTGCAGGCGATCGGCGCCGACCCCTCGATCAAGGTCTGGGCGATGATCGAGACCGCGCGCGGGGTGCTGGATGCCGACAAGCTTGCGGCCGCCTCGCGCGACCCGAGAACCCGGCTCGCCGGCTTCGTGTTCGGTCCGAACGATATTTCGCGGGAGACGCGGATCAAGATGCAGCCGGGCCGCGCTGCGATGATTCCGATGATCACTTACTGCATCCTGGCGAGCCGCGCGCAGGGCCTCGAAATTCTCGACGGACCCTATAGCGATTTTTCCAATGTCGATGGCTTTGCGCTGGAATGCGCGCAAGCGCGCGACCTTGGGTTCGATGGCAAGACGCTGATTCATCCGGGCCAGATCGTGGCCTGCAACGCGATCTTCACGCCGCCCGCGGAAGAGGTCGCGCATGCCCGCCGGATCATCGCTGCGTTTGAACTGCCGGAAAACGCCTCGCGCGGCGCGATCCAGCTCGACGGTCAGATGGTGGAGCGGCTGCACGCCGAGATGGCGCGGCGCACGATTGCGATCGCCGACGCGATCGCGGCGGTGGGACAGCAATAGCCGGGATCAATTGCGCTTCAGGCTGAGGATATAATTGACGAGGTCGTCGGCCTGAGCCGGCGTCAGCACGAGATTTGGCATGCTTCGGTGGTTGGTCTTAAGAAATACCCTCAGTGAGAGCGCCGTGGTCGAGGGTTGGCCGGCGATGGCAGCGAAATCGGGCGCGCCGCTGGCCGCCCCGCCCGACGCCGCGTCGATGGCGTGACAGCCCTTGCACCATGCCGCCGCCAGACTATGCCCCGATGCGGCACTGTCCGAGGACGATTGGGCGCCGCCCGCATGGCGCAGGTACGCGAAAACAAGCGCAAGCGCGATCAGGATCGCGAGGCCGGCATGGATCCAGGCGTTGCGTGACATTTTCACGTGGTCACCGTGACTACGCTTGACGGCGGTACTACTGGTCCGCCGGTTGACCCAAATCGTGGATAGTGGGCGCGTTGGGGCAATAACCCTGATAGTGCTCGGCGGAAGTGCCGGCGGCGAGCTCGCGATCGCATTGGCGCTTGTGATGGCATAAGGCGCAGACGCGCTCCATGTCGCGCAGCACCATGGGCTCCGTGCGCGCAAGATCGGCTTCGTCAATACCAAGCGCCTTCAGCAGCTTCGGCAGCTCATCCGCGGCATGCGGTCCTTGATCGACCAGCGCGTCCAATTCACCGGGTGAAATCCTTAGATCGCTCGCGATGCGGTCGAAATCGGCGCGATCCATCAGGCGTATTTCGCTGAGCTCGCGGCGATGCTTGAGCCAATCGGCGAACACGCTGATCAGGAGCTCGACACGGGGATAAGGCTTGGATTGGGCAGTCATGTCACACCTTCGGTCGTTGGCGAAATCTGCGACATTCGATCACGGATGACGGGAGAAGATGTTGCGATAGATCAAACGATTTTATCGCCCAACATCGGAGGAAGACATCGGCGATGAGGGTGTTTCAACGGTCCCCGAACCTCTCCGCCGCCCAGGCATAGAGGCTGCCCGCAACCGGCGTCGTATTGCCGCGGCCCTTGGGCGAAATGTGCAACCCGATGATATCGGGATCGCGGACCAGCGCGGAAAAATCACCTCGTTCGAACACGCGCTTCGGTTCAGCGTGCACCGCATAAAACGATTTCTTCGGCAGCGCATCGCGCAACGCGCCGGCTCGCCTGGCCAGCGCGGTCAGCGAAGCCGGCCCGTAGATGGCTACCCGGATATCGGACAGGCGATTTGATCCGCCACGCAGCCTTCGCAGCGCGAAGGTGAGGCGATGGCGCAACGCCAGCCATTGCGGCGTCAGCGCCTCCTGCGCCATCAAGTTTTCGAAGGCTGCGACGATCGGGTGGCGAGGTGGCAGGTACAGCACCGAATTGCCGAGCTGGCGCGGCCGCTCCCAGGCAAAGTATGGCTTTGCCGGATCGATCTCGACAGGTTTTAGCAGCAGCACGTCGGCGTCGAGCCACAACCCGGCGCCAAGCGCCATCAGCCGGATCCGGAAAAAATCCGAGAACTGCAGCGTCGTCCAGTCGCGCCACGATCCGTCCGGCTCTGCGGGGCGAAGCTTTTCCGAAAAGGCATGCGGCAGGATCGCCTCGGCCTCGGCATTGCCGACGCCATCGGGTAACCCCGGCAAGGGATCGAAGCTATAGACGGTGACCTTGTGACCGACGGCTACCTGCGATCTCAGGCATATCAGCCGAAGCGTATCGAGCGGGCCGTGCCAGAAGGTGACGATTTCGGGCAGCATCCTCAAACTATCCCCGTCATCCTGAGGAGGCCGCAACGCGACCGTCTCGAAGGACGACGGCCCAAATGGCTCATCGTTCGAGGCTCGCTACGCTCGCACCTCAGGATGACGGGTTTGAGCCTGATGATTCAACTCAGGCCCAGGCGCGCTCGGCCTTCGCCTTGGCCTCGTAGGCGTCGATCGACGACCTCTTTTCCATGGTGAGCCCGATGTCGTCGAGGCCGTTCATCAGGCAGTGCTTGCGGTACGGATCGATCTCGAACCTCACCTTGCCGCCGTCGGGGCCCCGGATTTCCTGATTGGCGAGGTCGATGGTCAGCGTCGCGTTGGCGCCACGCTCGGCGTCGTCGAACAATTTGTCGAGATCCTCTTGGGCAACCCGGATCGGCAGGATGCCGTTCTTGAAGCAATTGTTGTAGAAGATGTCGCCGAACGAGGTCGAGATCACGCAGCGGATGCCGAAATCCAACAGCGCCCATGGCGCGTGCTCGCGGCTCGAGCCGCAGCCGCAAATGTCGCCGGC
>JBATYU010000841.1:0-2049 GCA_049674245.1 Bradyrhizobium sp.
GCCTATAAGCGCATCGAAGAACTCGCCGAGCTCGACGAACTGACCGGTTCGTTCAACCGCCGAAGCATCATGCGCATGCTGAGCGAGGAGATCGACCGCGCCCGGCGCAACGGCGCGTCCTGCTCGATCGCCTTGATCGATCTCGACTGGTTCAAGCGTATCAACGATGCCTTTGGCCATCCGACCGGCGACGAAGTGCTTAGGACATTCGCCATCACGGTTTTCGCAAACATCCGACCGGTCGACAGGTTTGGCCGTTACGGCGGCGAGGAATTCCTTTTGGTGCTGCCCGACGCATCGCAAGACGGCGCCTGCCGCATGCTCGACCGGCTGCGCGCGATCATCGCCGACCTCGACTGGAGCGCATTCGCGCCGAGCATGCGGGTGACGATCTCCGCAGGCGTGGCGACGCTCCGCGCCGATGAGACCCCCGACACGTTCCTCGCGCGCGCCGACAGTGCGCTGTACGCCGCCAAGGCAAGAGGACGTGACCGCATCGCCTATGCCTGAAACTACATCACCTTCATTTCCAGAGGTGGAGAAACCGCCGGTCCAGCTGCCCGAACGCTCCAGGATAGAGTCATGAGTTCGAAATCCGTCGCACCTTCCGAAAACCTGCTCGACGAGCTGCAGTCCGCGCTCGCGCATGGAACTGTCGCGCGGCGGGTCGAAACCCTGCGCCGCGTGACCGATCTTTTCATCAACGGCGCGGTGGAATTTTCGAACGAGCAAATCATGCTGTTCGACGATGTGTTCCAATGCCTGATCCTGCACATCGAGACGTCGGCCAGGGCGCTGCTCGCCAACCGCCTGGCGCCGATCGACGCCGCGCCTCCGCTCACCATCCGCACGCTGGCGTTCGACGACGTGATCGAAGTCGCCGGTCCGGTGTTGTCCAGATCCGAGCGGCTCGACGACGAAGCGCTGATCGAAACCGCACGCAACAAGAGCCAGGCTCATCTGATGGCGATCTCGACGCGCAGGGTGCTGAGCGGCGCGGTGACCGACATATTGGTGCTGCGGGGCAATGACGAGGTGATCCAGAGCACGGTCAACAATCCCGGCGCGGAGTTCACCGAGCGCGGCTTCGACCGGCTGGTCCATCGCGCCGAGGGCGACGACAATCTTGCAACCTGCCTCGGCCTGCGGCCGACGATCCCGCGCCATCTCTATCTGAAGCTGATCGCGAAAGCTTCTGTGGCGGTTCGCGCGCGGCTGGAAGCGGCCAATCCGCAGCGGGCCGGTGACGTGCCGAACGCGGTCAGGGAGGCCACGCAGCTCGCGCGGGCCGCACCCTCGGCGGTCAATGAGCAAACCGTGATCGCCCACGCCCTCGTCAAGTCGCTGTTCGAGGACGGCCGGCTTGACGAAAACCAGCTGACGTCGTTTGCCGAGGGCGGCAAATTCGACGAAACCAATGCCTCGATCGCCGCGCTCGCCAACGTGCCGGTGTCGATCGCTGAGACCATGATGGTGGAAACCCGCACCGAGGGGGTGATGATCCTGGCCAAGGTCGCCGGGATTTCGTGGTCGAGCGTGAGGGCGATCATCAACATGCGCGACGAACTCTCGGGTGGAGAGCCGACCGACCTTACGGCCTGCAAAGACACCTATGAGCGGCTGCGGCCGTCGACCGCGCAGCAGGTGCTGCGCTTTCACCGCATGCAGCAGGCCGCGGCGCCTGCGGCTTGATGCTGGTTTCGGCGATCGTCGCGACGGCGCAAAACTAGAACCTCAGCACCCGCGCTCCCGCCAGCGCGCCGATGGACGTGACCAGCGCGGTCGCGATCGTGTACCAGGTTGCCACGAACAACGGTGAATCGTCGGTGCAGTGCGCGGCGTAGAACGTCGCAGCCAGCCCGGCGGACAGCAATCCGGCGATGGCGCCGGCGAGTGCAGGCCTGGTCGGCGCGCCATGCCGCAAGCCGACTAACGCCGCCGCCAACAGCGGCAGCGACATCGCCGGAATTGCGGTCATGCACACGCGCGAATTTTGGCCGACCAGACGCGTCATCATCGGCAGCCGCTGCGGCATCATCACTTCACCGG
>JBATYU010000842.1:0-2293 GCA_049674245.1 Bradyrhizobium sp.
CGGGCCCGGCCGCAGGTGCAGGCGGGGCTTGCGATCGGCAAGTTCGTGAAGGAGCCTTTTGACGAGGAGGCGCGCAAGAACATGTTCGGCCAGAAAGCGAAGGAGCTGGCGGAGAGAAAATGACAACAGCCGTCATTGCGAGGAGCGAAGCAACGAAGCAATCCATTCTTTGTGCGGCGACATGGATTGCTTCGCTTCGCTCGCAATGACGGGGTTAGATACGGGATTCAACAACGGGAGCCGCGCAAGCGGCGCGACAACAAACCAAGGAAGCGCCACATGATCGAATTCTTCTTCGACTGCTCCAGTCCCTGGACCTATCTCGCCTTCCACAACATCCAACCGCTCGCGAAGGAATTCGGCGAAGAGATTTCGTGGCGGCCGATCCTGGTCGGCGGCATCTTCAACACCGTCAATCCCAGCGTCTATTCATCGCGCGAAAAGCCCGTGCCGCTGAAGGCGCGCTACATGAAGAAGGATCTCGACGATTGGGCGCGCTCGGCTGGTCTTGTAATCAAGATGCCGCCGACGGTATTTCCGGTGAACAGCGTGAAAGCGATGCGCGGCTGCATCTGGCTCGGCAAGGATATGGTGCCGTTTGTGCGTGCGGTGTTCGAGGCCTATTGGGGCCATGACAAGGACATCTCGACGGACGAAGTGCTGACGGAAGTCTGCAAGCACGCCGGCGTCGAGCCGGAGAAATTCTTCGTCGGCATCGGCCAGCAAGCGATCAAGGATCAGCTCAAGGCCAACACCGACGAAGTGATGGCGCGCGGCGGTTTTGGATCGCCGACGATTTTTCTCGACAAGATCGACATGTATTTTGGCAATGACCGCCTGCCGCTGATCCGCGAAGCCTTGGCGCGCGCCAAGGAGCGCGCCGCCTGATGCCGAAGGCGGTGATCTGCCGCGAGCTTGGCCCACCCGAAACCTTGCGGCTGGAAAGCTTTTCGTCCGCGCCGCTGGCGCCGGGCCAGGTGCGCGTTGCCATCCGCGCAGCGGGGATCAATTTCCCCGATATCCTGATGGCGGCCGGCGAGTATCAGCTCAAGCCGGAGCTGCCGTTCACGCCGGGCATGGAAGCCGCCGGTGATGTGGTCGAGATCGATGGCGCGGTGAAAGCCGTCGCGGCCGGCGACAGGGTCATCGTCAAGATGCGGCACGGCGGGTACGCCGACGAAGTCGTGGTCACGCCGGCGCAGCTTACGCCGCTGCCAAAGGCGTTCGACTATGCGGAAGGCGCGACCTTTCTCGCCGCCCACGGCACCGCCTATCACGGGCTGATCGATCGCGGGCAGCTGCAACCGGGCGAAGTGCTGCTGGTGCATGGCGCCGGCGGCGGCGTGGGCCTTGCCGCGGTCGAAATCGGCAAGCTCATCGGCGCCACCGTGATCGCGGCGGCGTCGTCGGACGAAAAGCTCGCAGTCGCCAAGGCGAGGGGCGCCGATCATCTGGTGCTCTATCAACGCGAGCCGTTTCGCGACGCCGTCAAGCGCATCACCGACGGCCGCGGCGTCGACGTGGTCTACGATCCCGTCGGCGGCGAGATCTTTGAGAATAGCGTTCGTTGCATCGCCTGGGGCGCGCGCATCCTCGTCATCGGGTTCGCCGGCGGCATCGGTCTTGCCCGCACCAATCTTGTGCTGATCAAGGGCGCCAGCGTGCTCGGCGTCCGCGCCGGCGAGGCAGTGCGGAAAAATCCCGCGCTCGGCGAGATCAGGCAGAAAAAATTGCTGGAATGGGCGGAGGCGCTAAAAATCCGCCCCAACGTCTCGCACCGGCTGCCGCTGGAGGATTACGCGCGCGCGATGCGGCTATTGGTTGAGCGCAAGGCGATCGGACGCGTGGCGCTGATGATGGGGTGAGCCGTAGGGTGGGCAAAGGCGCTCTTGCGCCGTGCCCACCATCTCTGCGGAAGGGAGATTGGTGGTGGGCACGCGGAGCTTGTCATCGGGCGCGCATTCGCGCGACCCGTTGGCTTGTGTGCCGAGTATGAACGACAGCTTGGAGGTGAAAGTCCTTTATCCAGCCTGATGACGGCGAAGGATTAGCGAAGCGCAAGGGCGTCATCGCGAGGTGGGGTCTGAAGAAAGCGTGGAGCAAAGCCGCGGCCCGATGGACAAGCACCGGATAACGAGGCCTACCCGATCGGACGAGCGAGCAAGTGATCGCACAGTCCACAGTCATCAAGGATCGGGGTGGTAAATCCGGCGGGCGTGCGGCGAAGGTTGTCGGTCTTACCTCGGGAGGTCTGCGCTGTGTCTTGGCAACAGGACTGAGGCCGTCGCAAGGC
>JBATYU010000843.1:0-8225 GCA_049674245.1 Bradyrhizobium sp.
TTAGGGCTGTATCCGCCATGCGCACGGCAGGCGCGACCTTCCTGACCATTCCCGACAATTATTATGACGACATCGACAGCCGCTACGAACTCGATTCCGCATTGCTCAAGGCGATGAAAAAGAACGGTATTCTCTACGATCGCGACGACGCAGGCGAGTTCTTCCAGATCTATACCCACGCGTTCGAGGAACGGTTTTTCTTCGAGATAGTGCAACGGCACGGATATAACGGCTTCGGTGCGTCGAATGCGGGGATCCGTCTCGCTGCGCAGACCAGAGAAGCCCGGCCCCGCACCATGCCGCGGATTGGTTAGATGACATGACCCGCAGCTATTCCGCACCGAGATTTTCGAGGACGCCGCTCGTATGCAGATGCTGCCACGCCGATCGGATCCAATCAGATGAGAGGAAGCACCGATGAAACGCCGGGTCATGGTGTTGAATGGTCCCAACCTGAATCTTCTTGGTCAGCGACAGCCAGAAATCTACGGTTACTCCACCCTCGCCGAGGTAGAATGCGACTGTCGCGCGGTCGCTCGCGAGGTGAATCTCGAACTTGTCTTTCATCAGAGCAATCGCGAGTACGAAATCATCGATTGGATTCACGAAGCCCGGAGAACTGCGGGTGGGATCGTGATCAATCCGGCGGCATTCACGCACACGTCGGTAGCGATCCTCGACGCGCTCAACACATTCGAGGGACCAGTGATCGAAGTACATATTGGCAACATCCACAAAAGAGAAGAATTCCGGCACCATTCCTTCGTTTCGCTCCGAGCAGATGGGGTGATGGCCGGATTTGGTATCCAAGGTTACTCCCTGGCTTTGCGACGGGTCGCTGCACTTTTGGATAAGCAGAATGCGGACGCAGAATAGTAAAAGAAGAGCACCCAACCATCGCTGGGACCGGGCTCAGAGACGATTTGCGGGAGGCTTCCGTGTTTGAGATCAAGGGCAAGCATGTATTGATCACGGGCGGTTCCAGCGGTTTTGGCCGGCATTTCGCGCGCTTCCTTGCTGGCAACGGAGCACAAGTTACGCTAGCGGCGCGGCGCGCCGAGGCACTGGCGTCGGCTGTTGCAGAGATCAACGGATCCGGTGGTAGCGCGCAGAGCGTAGTGCTCGACGTCACTGTGGCGGAAAGGATCGACGGGGCACTGAAGGAGGCCGAAGCGAAATTCGGACCAGTTCATGCGGTCGTCAACAATGCCGGCGTCACGGCGACCAAGCCAGCACTTGATCAGGACGAACGGGCCTGGGACAGCGTTATCGATACCAATCTGAAGGGTGTCTGGCAGGTTGCCCAGTCGAGCGCGAGGCGAATGATCGAGAACAAAGTCAATGGTTCGATCGTCAACATAGCATCCATATTGGGGCTGCGCGTGGCCGGTGCAGTGGCGCCCTATGCCATATCGAAAGCTGGTGTGGTACAGATGACGAAAGCGCTCGCGCTCGAATGGGCGCGCTACGGTATCCGAGTTAACGCGCTCGCGCCTGGCTACTTTGCGACCGAACTTAACGATGATTTCTTCGAGAGCGAAGCAGGCAAGGCCCTGGTCAAGCGCGTTCCACAGCGTCGACTCGGCCATCTCAACGAGCTTGATGGGCCGCTGCTATTGTTGATTTCCGATGCTGGATCCTTCATGACCGGCAGCGTCGTTACAGTTGACGGCGGGCATCTGGTTTCGGGACTCTAGGGAACTAGCAACTAACATGACGATGCGCTTCGCGAGGGCAAACGGTGTGCGACTTGCTTACCGCGTGCAAGGTGAAGGACCGCCTCTTGTACTCATCATGGGGTATCGCCTCAACTCAGAGGCTTGGCCGGCTTGGTTCATCGAAACTCTGACGCGTCAGTTCACGGTCATAACGTTGGACAATCGCGGCACCGGCCAGAGCGATAAACCCGTCACTGGTTACGCCATCGCGAATATGGCACGGGACGTGTTCGAGCTACTCGGTGAGCTCAGAATAACTAGCGCCTATCTACTTGGCTATTCGATGGGCGGCGCCATTGCACAGGAATTTGTGCGGCAATTTCCCGAGCGCGGGAGAGGGCTGATCCTGTGCGCAACCATGTGTGGCGGTCTCCAGGCAACTTACGCGCGGCAATCGGTCGTCCGGGTGATGCGGAATCTCGATGGGCTGACGCCAGAGGAGGTGGCACGACGTATCTGGAAGGTCACTTACGCGTCCGATTATCTTGAGAATAACCGGGAACTGGTCGGGAAGCAGATGCGGCGCGAGATTGCTCATCCTACCCCGTTGCACGCTGCCGACCTGCAGTTTCAGGCTTTTGCGGAGTTCGACGGTTCGAAAGCGCTTGCGGATATTGGTTGTCCGACTTTGCTGCTAACAGGTGAAATCGACGAGCTGATTTCTCCGCAAAACTCCAGAATGATGGTTAAGCTCATCAATGGTGCCGACTGGTCGTTATTCCTGGTTGCGGGCATCGGTTGATATGGGAAGCCGCCGACAAATGCACCTCCATCGTTTCCCGATTCCTTCGTCGTGGTGAGGATGCATCTGCGACAGGGCCTCAACGGAACCTTAACGCCAACCATGTGCCATCATTGCCGGAAGCGCTCTGGCCAGCGCTCGAAATGTTTGTGTATTGGCCGCTCATCGCGACAGGGGCGGCGATGGACTCGCTGAGGATAGCCAAGCAATCGATTCTGGCGAATGGCTCCTCCCGTTTTGGCGATGGGAAGCCGATTATACTTTTACCACAAGACCTAGATGGCCGCCTCAGCACCTTGGCGCTATCAGCGTGGCTCAAGGCATTTGGGTATCGGCCCGTGATAGCTGATCATGCAACGCTGTCCACCAAGCAAACATTGATACAATTGATCAGCGACGTCACCCAGCGCCTCCGGAGAAAAGCCGTGTTGGTCACGGGCGTCTCCGGCTTGCCGCTTGCGCTGGAGAGCGCGAAGGCTCACGGATCTCGTGGTCCTGGGCCCTCAGGGCAGCACGGAGATAGCTGACAGTATTCGTTCGCACTTCATTTCTTTGGGCTGGTCGCTTCCCTTCGCCCTGACAGCATTGCCGCCACTGTTGCGGGAAATGCTGATCGAGCTGATCGAGTCGCCGGTATCGGACATATTGGAAGGGGAAGCTGGCTAGCAGGTGCCCGCGGGCATAGCAGTCGTCTTTGAGAAGGCACATAGGGTTGTCCATCACGTCGCAGCAACGTCGTGCGGGGGTCATGACGAAGGTAAGCCTGTAGCGTCCCGTCGTGGATTTCTTCTGGGCGCCCGCAAGATGAAGCGCCGGTATGGAAAACCGGTTCGCGACGACATCCGGCAACACCTCGGGGTCGTAGTCCGAGAGAAGAACGATCCAGTCGGTGGCAGCGTCCGACTCACGTATCTGCTGCTCGGTCGCGGGCGCGCTCGTTTTCGGAGTGTCGGCGGTTAGAAGATGCGCGCCGGTCGGTCCGGATTCGATGCGAGCTCACGCGGCCTGCCCGCGTCATGTCTGCTTTCCCCCCCGATAGCGACCATTCAGCGGACATCTGGGGAGGTCCGTTTCGTGCTATTTCGGAAGTGGGACCGGCATTATTCAATCGCTTCGGCGGCGCGCACCGAGTTGCCCCGGGTTCGGCGTTTCGTGCCGTTCATTCTCAAAGCCGAGACCGCTTACCGCGAAAGCGCCCTTCAGACGACGGATGAGCTTCCGCCGTCGACATTGAGGGCCGTTCCGGTGACGTAGGAGCCGGCGTCGGAGGCCAGAAAGCAGGCAACCTTGGCGAATTCCTCGGCCTTTCCCATGCGCCCCAACGGAATGGTCTTAGCGCGCTGAGCCATGAAATCCGCATAGGGTATATTGGCCTTGGCCGCCGCCTGGACGTGCTGGTCGGAGTCGATCAGGCCCACCAGCAGCGCATTGACAAGGATGTTGAACGCTGCGCCCTCGCCGGCCAGCACCTTGGTCAGTGCCATGCCGGCGGCGCGCGAGATCGAGGTTGGCGCGCTGGCGGCGCGCGGCGCCTTGGCGCCGATGTTGAGTACGTTGATCACACGACCCCAGCGCCGCTCCTTCATCTGCGGCCATGCCAACCGGGTCAACCGGATCGCGGCGAAAAGTTTCTGATCGAGATCTTCCTGCATCCGCTCGTCGGTCAACGTCTCGAACGCGCCAGAGCGCGACACACCGGCGTTGTTGACGAGAATGTCGACCTGCCCGAATGCCTTCGTCGCTTCAGCATGGATGCGTTTGATGTCGGCGGCCTTGGCCACATCGCCGGCGACCGTAATGATGCGGCCGCGCGCATTGCCGCCGGACACGGTCGCTGCGCCATCCGAAATGGCTTTGGCCGCGGACTCCAGCGCTTCCGGGCCGCGGGCCGCGATCACGACGTTGGCACCGGACGCGACGAACTGGGTAGCGATCGCAAGGCCAAGCCCCTTGCTGCCGCCGGTCACAATCGCCGAACGGCCGTGAAGCGAGATTTCCATGGTTTCCTCTGATTTTCCTTGCTGCCCTCGCTTGACTGCAGGTCCACCGCGGACACCATCGAAGCGAAGACTGTCCGACTATGCGGCCATCAGCACGTGGATGTCGTGGTCCTCGTCCAGCTTGGCGATTTGGCGCTGCAGCAAGCTGGCTCGTTCGGCTCCAATGACTGGATCGGCGAGGCTATGAAACTTGGCCACGAGGCGCCCGCCTTGGCGGTCCAAATCTCGATCCGGAATCGCCACGTCGAAGGTTGCCTCAGCAGTTTGACCGCCGCTAGTCTTGATCACGACGCGGGCATCTCGGCCTGCACTGCGATCGCCGTGCACAGTCACCCGTTCGCGAACCATGGCGAGCGTCGCATCAAGAGCGTTCTCATCTGAATAAGTCTGGATCGCGGCAGTATCCTTGCCGCAAGCCGCAAGTGCCGCGGTGTGGCGCAGGCTGAACTTGGTTTCGAGCCCGCTCCGCGGTGAGGCAATGTTGCAAACCGATAGATGTCCCGGCGCGACATGGGCGTCGATGCTTGCCACATCAGGGCCGCTGAAAGACAACTGCCGGCGCAATAACTTGATCGCCTCGATGCTGGAATGGGTAAGATAGCAGGCGGCGTGATATTTGAAGAGCGTTTCCACGACCAGGCTGCCCGGACGCGGCAATGGCGCATCAACCGACGGATCGCCATCGCTCTGGGTCGCGACGAAGCCCTGCGCCACCTCGAGCACGCCAGGATTGGCTGTGAATCCGCGCGCCGCAAGGCGTGCGGCTAGCACGCCGTTGGCCGCGGCGCGACCGGCGTGGAACGGCTTTGCCATGGTGCCAAACATCGATTTAAGCCCAGCTGCCTGGGTACCGGCAAGACCAAGTGCAACCGCCATCTGCGCCTCGTCGAGATCGAGCAGGAGCCCAGCCGCCGCGGCCGCACCAAATGAGCCAACCGTAGCGGTAGAGTGAAAGCCACGCTCATAGTGCGAGCGCATCACCAAGGAGCCGACAAAACCGGCCGCCTCATAGCCTGCGATGAAAGCACGCAGCACGTCCATTCCCGAACGTCCCTTCGCTTCGGCGATCGACAGCACGGCCGGCAGCACTGCCGCGGTGGGATGACCGATCAGCGGATGAACGTCGTCGTAGTCGAGCGCATGGGAGGTCGCGCCATTGATCAATGCAGCATCGACCGGCGAGCAACGGAGATTGAAGCCCACAATCGACGCTGGTCCTTGCTCAGAGGTCGCTATCTCCTCACGCAGAATGCGCGCTACTGGCTCGTTCGAGCCTGCGAACGTAACACCATACCAATCCAAAACGCACTGTTTAGCCACCGTCAGCGCCGCCCGATCGAGCTCGGCGTTACGATAGCCAACGATATGACGGGCAAGCTTCGCGGTTAGGTTCGGCATTGTCGCTCCCATGTCCCTTGTTCGACTCTGTCACCAAGTCGCGCCGACCTCAATGGTCGAAGGGGTACAAATCCGCCCCTCCCCGGCGGGACTAACCTATGAACCGTCGGGGTCAGCGTTGCCCACCGGTCAATAAGTCCAGGGCATTTTGAACTATTTCATGTTTGCTTAATAGGGTCCCGTGTTTTCGAAAGCCGTCCGCAGTAATAATCTCGATAGGTTCTACGCAATGTGCCCAGAGTGGATTGGCCGCGGCGGCTCGTCTACTCGTGTTGTGTGATTGAATAGCCCGAAAAGATCTTAGCGTGACTTCGATTCCAAAACGCGACCGTCCCCCTTCATTGGTGAGGCTGCTCCACGCAAAGCCTTGGCAGGTCGCCATGATCGGGCTTGGCACGGCCACGACGCAACTCGACACGTCAGTAAATATCGCCTTCCCCGCCATTACCAAGGGATTTGATATCTCGATCAGTGACATCCAGTGGGTCGTGATCTGCTACGTACTGACCTATGCCAGTTTACTTCTGGCGCTGGGACGCATTGGCGACACGGTTGGTCATCCAATCATTTTTCGGATTGGTCTAATCTGGAGTACAGCTGCACTACTCCTTGTCAGTTATTCGCCAAGCTTTGGCGCGATGCTGTTCTTTCGCTTCCTGCAGGGTGTCGGCGCTGCACTGGTGCTGAGCTGCAGCGCAGCGCTGGTCGTAAGTCTTTATGGCGAGGAACGACGTAGTCGGGCGCTTGGCATCTACACCATGATGCTTTCGGTTGGTTTGATGCTCGGTCCCCTTCTTGGCGGTGCGCTGACGGCGGCTTGGAGTTGGCCAGCGGTTTTTTGGTTCCGAGTTCCGCTTGCCGTTGGGGCGCTGCTCATGTTGCGCGGCATGCCGGCATCGTCACAGCGCCAGGCGGCCGATCGCTTTGACATTTTGGGTGGCGTTTTTCTGGTATTAGGCTTGGTAACGATGCTGTTGGCGCTCAATCGCCTTCGCGAATTGTCCGCCATCTGGTTCGGAATACTGTCCGCAGTTGCGTTGGCGGCTTTCATATTCCGCGAGTCACGCGCTGCACGTCCGATCATCGCTCTCGAAATCCTTAGGCAGCCAGGTTTCGCACTGCTCAATCTTGTCAGCGTACTAGCCAATCTCGCAGCATTTTCAGTCTGGCTGCTGGTGCCTTATTTCTTGGCGCGGGTGCCCGATTATACGCTGACCGAAAGCGGCATCATTCTGGCTACGGCCGCGGCGGGAGCCGTGCTGGCCGCCCCGATCGGCGGGCGCATCGCCGGGCAACATCTTTCCACTGAACGATTGGCGATTGCTGGCGCCGCGGCAATTGGCTGTGGTCTGCTGCTGCTCGGAGCGTGGACGGAGCAGACTCCGATGATCCTACGGATTGTTGGACTCGCCGTGCAGGGCGTCGGCCTCGGCCTATTCCAGCTGGCCTATTCGGATATCGTCGTTGCAGCGCTTCCACTCAAGGATCGCGGCGTTGCGGGCAGCCTTGTGTTGCTGACGCGAACGCTTGGCACTGTCGCTGCCGCTTCCGTGGTCCTGGTGACGTTCGAAATGCTGAATATTCAATATGGCTTCCGTGCGGGCTTCCAGAAGACCTTTCAGCTTGCAGCTTTGCTGGCATTTTTCGCAGCGGGACTATTGGCGGTTTCACGGCGCAGGATTGGTGATCCAAATTCGAAGATCTAGTCTTACCGCAGAATCCGACGGCGCATGACGCCGATGGACGCATAATACGGAATGCGCAGGTTGATCGCGCTTGGGTTGCGAAGGCGACGTCATCGGTCCAGAACTCGCAGCCTCGTGTTCCTGACACGATCAAGTGGAAGCCATGCTTCTCCAGCCAGATCGCACTTGCAGAAATGAGCGTGAACAGAAGGCCGCCCCAAACAACGGAGCGTCCGCGAGCAGCACTTACGGAGCTTAGATACAGATAGGCGCCGATCAACCGCCCATAATTTCTTTTGAAATCGCCGTTGAGCTTCGATATTTCAACAAGTTCAGAAGACGGGTCGGACATTGGAAACTCCTGGCAATTGGCCAGGTACTCCATAAATCACTGATTTGCCCGACGGCGCAAGACGCATTTCTGGTTTTCGGAACACGCTGAACCGATGTGCAATTTGTACTATGCCGACCTCTGGATTATGCCGACCATTGGCCCAGAACCGTCTCTGGCTGCGGTGATCGCTGCGTCGGAGTCGGCATAATCCGATTGGTCCTACAGGTGTGTAGTCTCCTTCTTGCCAATTGAAGGGAGGCTTTCATATCGATTGATCTGTCACGAGTTGGGGTTTCGGGTCCGCTTTTGGCCCGATCTCGCCTTATTCCACCGTTTTACTTCGCGCCA
>JBATYU010000844.1:0-5901 GCA_049674245.1 Bradyrhizobium sp.
AAGGTGAGCCACTCCAACATCAAGACCAAGCGCCGGTTCCTGCCGAACCTGTGCAACGTCACCTTCATCTCCGATGCGCTGGGCAGGAACGTGCGCTTGCGCGTCTCCACCAACGCGCTCAAGAGCGTCGACCATAATGGCGGCCTCGATGCGTTTCTGTTGAAGGCGAGAGCCTCCAACCTCTCGCCGCGCGCGCTCGAATTGAAGCGCCAGATCGCGAAGAAGGCGGCCGCGGCCGCGCCTGCGAACAAGGCGGGCTGAGCCTTCATCGCCGATCAAAGCGTTTGGCACGGCCGGACCGCACGATCCGGCCGTTTTGCATTGGCGCGCTCAGCCACTCAGCGAGCCGAGATATTTTATTGCGGAAATGCTCGGCAGGAAGGTGTAGGCGCCGCCTTTCGTGGTGACGAACCGCGGCAGTCCGCGCAGCCGGATCGGTTCGCCTGACGGCAGCGGCAGGTCGAACCAGCTGGTGGCAGGCTCGTTGGCGCCGAGCAGCGGATCGTTCGACCCGGTCACGCGAGGATCCTGCAAGCCGAGGTTCAGCCAGTCGCACGACATCGCCTCGAACTGGGCGCCGAGATTGGCGCCGATGAAATTGCCGAGCAGCCCGCGCTTTGGTTCGTTCGGATCGCGCGGTTTCGCCGGATCGTGGACGTACTCCGGCCCATAGGGCATGCCGCGCCGGACCAAACGCCGGCTGTGGTTCGCCACCCGTTGCACGATCTGCGCACCGCGCGGGTTGCAGCGGCGAATATGGGCGCCGTAAGGACAACGCGATTTGGCGCCGTAATCGAAATTGGTCCGGCTCACATCGGGCGACGGATTGGGCGTGTCCGGGGACAATGCCAGCGGCACGCCATTGCGCCAGCGGCCGCACATGGCGGCAGCGATCACCTCGCGAAGCGCGTCGCGACGCGAGAGGCGCTCTCCTTTTTTCAATTCGATCTTCGCCTCGTCGCCGGGCGGCAGCAGCGCGTCAACATCGGGATGCTTGAGCAACATATCGGCGGCCGAGGTGAGATACTCCTCGAAGCCGACCACGTCCTGCTCCAGCACCCGAAAGGCGTTGAAGCTGCCATTGTATCCGAGCGCAACGGGTTGCGGCACGCGCCATTTCAGACCTTCGAAATTGGTCTGATAGCCGAGCAGCACCGTGCCGAGCGGCGCCATCGGCTGGCTGTCCCGATCGGGATAGTTGTCGGTGCCGTGAATTTCCGCGAATTTCGGCTGCGAGATGTTGTCGGTATAGTTGAAGTGCACGTAATCGGCGTTGAAGCACCAGCCGTCGCGCGCGGGCTCCAGCAGCTTGAGGCCCCATTTGTCGGAAATGGCGGCGCGCTGAAGGCTGTCGAGCCGGGCGACGTCGTCGGCGTAGATCGACGCGATGAGATGGATCCGCGCCGGTTGATTGAAGGGCTTGTCCCAGTTTTCCGGCGCACTCGGCCCCGCATCCCCGAGCTTCACGGCCCGCTTGCTCATGCCCTCGATGAACTCGGTCGGGAAGCTTGCGAGCGAGGCGGCGGGCGTGCCGAGCGCCCGCAAGCCCTGATAGGTCAGGCCGATGTTGAAACAGGTGTCCGGCTTGGTCTCCCAGGGCTCTTCGGTCGTGATCTGCGGAACCCCGTCGCTACCGGCAAGACAGGCGGCGAGCCAGCGGCGCGCCGCGATGGGTTCGGCGACTTCGATCATCAGGTACCGCACCCGCGGCTTGCGGTAGCCGCGCAAGATGTTGCCCTGCACGTCGGCGGGATTGAACGCGGTGCTCACCAGCCCACTCCGAATCGTTGGCGGACCTGGGCTGCTGAATAACCGGGATAGGCGCGGTAGCCGCTACCCAGCGACACGTTGCGATTGACGTTGAGCTGCAGGATCAGTTGGCGCGGCAGCTTGCGCAGGTCGTCATTGCCGGCGCCGGCGTCGCCGTTCACCGCTTCCTGATCCCGCAGGATATCGGTCGCCACATCCGATACCTGAAACAGGTCGTGGTCGTGCACCCAATCGATGAATTCATCGACGTGCTCTGCGGACGGGATCACCTTTTCGCCGCCTTCGACCAGTCCCACCACGGCGTCGAACACGCTGCCGATGGTGACGATGAAGTCGCGGATGTAGTTGGTGAAATCCCCGTCATAGACGGAGAACATGCAGATATTGTTGTCGACGATCACGAAGCGCGCAAAGTGCACGGTGCCGACATTGTCGAGGCCTGCGTAGATCTCGTCCTTGTTTTGCGCGATGGCGAGTGCGGCGAGCGCGCGGCCGACCGCCGATTTGTCCTTGAGCGGCATCACCAGATTCATCATGCGCTGGACATTGTCGCCGGGCTGCACCGATGGCCGCGGGCCGCCTTCCAGACGCTTGACCGGCGTGCGCCACGCCCAGATGGGCACAAGGATCCGCGCGGCGATGAACTTGAACAGGGAGGTGGTGGGAAGCCAATCGACCAATCGATCGAGCCAACCTCCGTCATTTGCTCCGGCCATTGGCATCACTTTCACTTCGGTAGAAACGGACATTGCGTGACGCCGCGCCGCTTGCGCGAATCCTCGTAGGCGTCGCGGCGGGCTTGCAGCAGCGGGTCGGCGGAAGGTTCGAGGCCGGGCACGAGGCGCCACGGATTGAAGCTCATCTTCTCGCAGTCGGCGAGCTGGTCCTTGGCGATCTCCTCCAGCGTCAGCGTGCCCATCACGACGCGAAGGCGCCTGGCCGGCCATGGCTGGCACGGATCCTCGAGCACGTCGCCGGCCTCGCCGATCATCATCATCAGCATCATCCGGGCCGGCCACTGCTTGAGCCGCTCTCGAAGCTCTCCCTGCAGATAGTCGTCGCGCGGCGCTTTGATGGTATCTTTGGTGGTCTCAACACCGGCGACCGGCTTCCAGGAAAAACGAACCGGACGCCGAACGCCGTCGGGACCAACCACGAAGAAAGTGTGCACGGCGTGATAGACGGCGCGGACGTAGCTCTTTGGCGCACCGAGCATTCCGGCCTGGAACACCGCGAGCTGGGCGAAGCGATGCTTGTCGGCGTATGCAAGCGTGCCCGCATCGCCGCTTTGGGTCTGGCCCGGCGGCGGGTTTTGCAGCGGCGGCTTGAGCGACAGCATGTCCCGGATCTTGCGCAACGGCGCTTCCCGCTTCACCTTGGTCTGCTGCGCGCTTTTGGTGAAATCGAAAAACTCGTCGACGCTGCGCACGAAGAACCCGCCGAGCGTCATCGCGATCAGGTCGGTGGCGCGGTCGCCTTCCAAATGGAAGCGGGTCGCCATTCCCCGCACGTCGTTCCAGCCGTCATGCTGGGCGGGACTGCCCGATCCGTTGGAGAATCGCACCGTTACCTTGACGGGATCGGGCCTTGGCTGAAAGTGCTCGGCGATGCAGTAGCTGCGCGCCACCTCCGACGGCTCGAAAGTGCCTTTGACCCCGATGCCGATGGTGTGGATCGGCCTTGTCCCGGCCTTATGATCCGGGAAATCGGCAATGATGCTGTCGACAAGCCGCTTGGCCACGGACGGATCGGCCATGCCCCCTCCATTGCGTGCGGACCGTCACACCCTTAAGGTAGCAGCCTCGC
The DNA here is from genome assembly GCA_049674245.1 of Bradyrhizobium sp. GTDB lineage: Bacteria > Pseudomonadota > Alphaproteobacteria > Rhizobiales > Xanthobacteraceae > Bradyrhizobium. The sequence continues at coordinate 3,577 of JBATYU010000844.1, forward strand.
CTCTGCTCAACCTGCGCTCATTCTTCGCCAGACGTCAATGATGTACCTACGGGCCTCCGCGAGGTCAAACTGTGACCCGCGGCACGCAGCCTGCTCGAATGCGCCTTGACCGAGCCGCACCTTGGCCGTTTCGACGGCGTTTCGGGACGCCCGGTCGAGTTTGAGCGGCGAGGCCTTCAGCGCGCCCGCCAAAACCGCCAGATGCTTGTCCGCCTCGAGCTCCAAGAGCGGCAGGATCAGCGAGCGGATGGTGAGCCAGGTGTACAAGGTCGCGCCATGGCTCGGAAGATCGATCAGATAGCGGACAAGGATGGCGAGCACTTCGGCGGGCGCAGCGTTTGCGGCTTGCAGATCGGCAATCGACTGCTTGACCCGGTGAGCGCCGAGATGATTGCCCGCCATGACGGCCCATTCGGCGGAGGCCTGGTACTCATCGATCGCCTTTGCTGCGTCCTGGGCGACGCCGCCGCGCGCATAATAAACGTATCCCATCAGGGTGGGCTGCATCGCAGGCTGTGCGATTTGGGTGGCTTGGCCGACCAGATCGCGGGCGCCGTCCTTATCTCCCATCCGCGCCTTGACGCGGGCCGCCATGCACAGCGATATCACCTCGCACGCGCTGTTGCCCACTTCTCGCGCCTGGCTCGCCGCGGCCGCAAGGTGTTCGACGCACCCTCTGGTGTCGCCTGACCATTGGGCCATTTGGCCCGCGACATGGGAAAGCCAGCCCTGACTGGTGCGCGACCCCGCAGCTTCAATCGCAAAACCCCGCTCCAGAAAGGCTGCCGCCTTGGTCTGATTGCCCTCGTCATGGAAGGCGTGACCGGCGGCACCGGCATAGAACAATGGCGCCTGTTCGAGCTCGTCGGCGCCCGGCCGCGCCACGATCCGCTCGGACCAATTGCCGGTTTCCGACCCGCGGTGTGAATAGTTGAACAGGAACAAGGGCGCGGCGAGCTCTGCCGCGAGCTTGAGGTCGCGCGTGATGGCCCGCTCGAAGGCGGCGCGCAGATTGGACATTTCGTCGTAAATCGCATTCGCGGCCTTGGCTTCGTTGACGGTCGCGATCTGAAGGCCGAGCTGCCGGCAGCGCGCCGCATAGACCTCGCAATGCCGGGCCTCCACGGTCTGCAGCGGGCTCGCCTGGTCCAGCATTTCGCGGGCAAAGCCCTGCACGGTCTGCAGCATGCGCAGGTGATGACGGCCGGTGTCGCGCGCGAGCAGCGAGGTTTCCACGAGTTCGTCGATCCCGCGCAGCACCTCGGACTCACTTTCTATGTCGCCGGCGCAGACCGCGAGCGCCTGCTCTTCATGGAAGGAGCCGGAGAACACCGACAGGCGCTGCAGGACCTGGCGGCTGTTCGGATCGAGCAGCTCGTAGGACCATTCCAGCGTCTGCCGCAGCGTTTGGTGGCGGCCGCTGCGGCGGCGGAAAATGCTCGCCTGCAGGTCAAGCGGTTTTGTCACGCCGCTTTCGATGCTCTCCAGGCTATGCCGCCGCAACTGCGCGGCCGCGATCTCGATGGCGAGCGGAATGCAATCGAGATTGGCGCAAATCCGCTCGATGACGGCGAATTCGTCCGCGGTCGGCTGAAACCGCCGATCGCCCAGCCGGCCGCGGTCGGCGAACAGACGCGCGGCCGCGGACTGCCCGGCCTCGCCGTGCGAATCCAGCGAGGAGACCTCGTAGAGAGCCTCGCCCTCCACCCCGAGCGCGCGGCGGCTGGTGTTGATCAGGAACAATTCGCCGCAGGTCGAGCCGAGCTCGGTGACCGCGTCCGCAACCGGATCAAGCACGTGCTCGCAATTGTCCATCACCAGGATCGCGCGCGTATCGTGCAGACGGTCCAGCACCTGGATGCGCGGCTCGGTGCCCGGGACCGGCAGGATCAAGAGCGCCTCGGCGATGACAGGCCAGACCTCGCTGTCGCGTTCCAGCGTGGAGAGATCGATCAGCCAGGCGCCATCGGGGAAGGTTGCTTCCAGCGCGCGGGCAAATTCGATGGCGAGCCGCGTCTTGCCGATCCCGCCGGCACCGACCAGGGTCAGCATCCGCGACTCCAGCGACACTTGCGCGAGCTCGTCGAGCTCGCGCTCGCGGCCAAGGAAGGAGCTCAAATTGGCCGGCAGGTTGCCGCTAGCCGTTTCGCGTTTTCCCCCGATCGGCGGGAACGCGTTGGGCAGGTCGGAAGCCGAGACCTGGTGCACCCGGATCGGTTCGATGCCCTTGAAATGGTGCTCGCCGAGGTCGGAGAGCTGGAACGGTGTCGGCAAAAGGTCGGCCGCGAGCCGCTGCACGGTGACGCCCGACAGCAGGATCTGATC
>JBATYU010000845.1:0-2057 GCA_049674245.1 Bradyrhizobium sp.
GTGGTGTTCGGGCCGCCCGGCTTCGTCTATCGCCTCGTGCTCGGAGTAATTCTGCTTGCCGCCTTGATGGCGAGCTTCCTGATCGCGAGCGGCGTCGGCTCGCGCGCGCGCGACGACGAGGAATTGACGCCGATCGCAGATGACGACGCCCCATTCATAGAGGAAGACGAGGGCGGTTCGGTCTCGCTCGGTTGGGCGTTCCACGCCGTCATGAGCACCAAGGCCCGGCTCGTATGGCTGTTGTCGACGGCCTACCGATCGCTGGTTTCAAGCGGACCGCAACCTCGCGCCCTTTCATTCGAACGCCAGGAGCCGAGCCTTGAGCGGGGTCTTGGGGGCCGCGGCGGTCCGTCGCTGGCACCGCCCGAGGACGAGGATTTCGAGGACGAAGAGGACGAGGAAGCCGCCGCGGCACGCGCGCCGCGCAAGAAGGCCGCACCCCGCGCGTCGCGCAAATCGTCCGAAAAGTTCGAACTCCCCGCCGTGTCGATGCTGACGGCGCCCCGCGCCACCGACCGGCAGCCTCTCAGCAGGAGCGAGCTGGAATCGAATTCGCGGGCGCTGGAAGGCGTGTTGGGCGATTTCGGCGTCCGCGGCGAAATCGTCAAGGCCCATCCGGGGCCGGTCGTGACGCTGTACGAGCTCGAGCCCGCGCCCGGCATCAAATCCTCGCGGGTGATCGGTCTTGCCGACGATATCGCGCGTTCGATGAGCGCGCTCTCGGCGCGCGTCGCCGTGGTTCCCGGCCGTAACGCCATCGGCATCGAATTGCCGAACGCGCATCGCGAGAAGGTCTATTTGCGCGAACTTTTGACCGCGAGGGAGAGCATCGACTCGGTCGCCAAGCTTCCGCTCTGCCTCGGCAAGAACATCGGCGGCGAATCCATCATCGTCGATCTGGCGCGGATGCCGCATCTTCTGATCGCGGGCACCACCGGCTCCGGCAAATCGGTTGCCATCAACACCATGATCCTGAGCCTGGTCTACCGGCTGCGTCCCGATCAATGCCGCCTGATCATGGTCGATCCCAAGATGCTCGAGCTCTCCGTCTATGACGGAATTCCGCATCTCTTGACGCCGGTCGTGACCGATCCGAAGAAAGCGGTGGTCGCGCTGAAATGGGCCGTGCGCGAGATGGAAGAGCGCTACAAGAACATGTCCAAGCTCGGCGTGCGCAACGTCGACGGCTACAACGCGCGGCTGGCGGAAGCGAAATCCAAGGGCGAGGAGCTGACGCGCACGGTGCATACCGGTTTCGACAAGGAGACCGGCAAGGCGATCTACGAAAACGAGAAGCTCGATCTCGAACCGCTGCCCCAGATCGTCATCATCGTCGACGAAATGGCCGACCTGATGATGGTCGCCGGCAAGGACATCGAAGGCGCGGTGCAGCGCCTGGCGCAGATGGCGCGCGCCGCCGGCCTGCACGTGATTCTCGCGACCCAGCGGCCGTCCGTCGACGTCATCACCGGCACTATCAAGGCGAATTTTCCGACCCGCATCTCGTTCCAGGTCACCTCGAAGATCGACAGCCGCACCATCCTGGGCGAGATGGGCGCCGAGCAATTGCTCGGCCAGGGCGACATGCTCTATATGGCGGGAGGCGGGCGCATCAGCCGCGTGCACGGACCCTTCGTTTCGGACGAAGAAGTCGAAAAGGTGGTGCGCCATCTGAAGACGCAAGGCGCTCCCGAATATCTCGAAGCGGTCACCGCGGAAGATCCGACCGAGGAAGACGGCGCGGTATTCGATTCAACCGGCATGGGCAACGATGGCGGCGGCGATTTGTTTTCGCAGGCGGTTGCGATCGTCAAGCGCGACCGCAAGGCTTCCACCAGTTACATCCAACGGCGTCTGCAAATCGGCTATAATCGCGCCGCTTCGCTGATGGAGCGCATGGAACTTGAGGGTATTGTCGGACAGGCCAATCACGCCGGCAAACGCGAGATTCTGGTCGAGGAGGAAGAAGGCCGCTTTTGAGAGCCGGCATTATATTTTCACGGAAAAACGATATCTCCCTTGAGCCAAACCAAGATAAAATAGCCGCGAACTGAAAC
>JBATYU010000846.1:0-1612 GCA_049674245.1 Bradyrhizobium sp.
GGATAGACCAAGTGTTCCTGCCCTTCTGATCAAGCAGCTGTCGCACCGTAGTCATTTGGATTCCTCCCTCGGGCACAAGCCCCGGCAAGATTCTTGATAACAATCCGTCAAATTTCCATCGCCGTAACTTCGTGATGGACAGCGATTGTGACGCGTCCGCATCAGCTTGCGCCCACACAATGGAAACTGCTTATTCTGTTCGGCAGCTTCTCGCCGCTTCTCGCCAAGGCGCTTGGGCTGGCGATCTCCCCGCAGTTTCTTGCGCGAGAGCTACTCAGGGCTTCGCGACGGAATTGACGGGTGCCTTCGAAGCCATTCCAGTTGTTACAGGTGGCGAACTCATCATTTCAAGGCTCGTTTTCACAAGGTTCGTTCTCATCAGTGCCCACGCCAAGAACATCGACGCGAACAGGCATATGATGACAAAAATAAATGCAGCTGGACTTTGGCGGCGGCCTCCGGGCGCCTTTTCATAAGTGTGCATGATCCTCACTCCATAACGAGTTTTGAGGGTTAATATCTTTCCAACAGCCCTTCATTCCTGCATTGATCCACGTCAATCTCATGAAGAATTGAATAAGCCGCCCGGCTTGATCGCGCTCCGAGAGGATGGCCGGAGGCGGCTCACAGTTATCTCTAGTGCGCCGAAGAATTTCGGTCTGCATGGCGAGTCTGTCGAGGCCGGGGTGGTCGGCCCATCAAAGACCTAACACCAGAACTGCGCGCAGCTATTCGGCTCTGAAATGTCGCAATTGGGTCAACCTGAGAACAACTCAGGCTGAGCAAATGTCTTCCGGGTTGCCCTCGACAACGGACATCGCTCGATGCGGTCGGCATGTCTCAAAGGTGCCAGAAGGCGACATCTTAACCTAGATGGGGCCGCAAGCGTCAACCCATGCAAACTATTGCATCAGGAAAGCCGTGTTGACGCTTTGATCCTCCTCAACGACATGACCTCTTTTCCCAGCGATGAATAACAATTGGTCGCTTGCACCCAGGTGAGATAACGGGTCGGTCGGCAAAGCAGCCGCGGAACGTTTTCCCGCCCGTGCGCGAAATCATGAGTTGCAAGGAATCCGCCCATGAGCGAGCCGCGCAACCGTGTTGTTCAAGTACGGCGCTTCGGCGGTCCCGACGAGTTGGAGGTGGTCGACGCTCCCCAGCCGACGGCCGGCCGCGACGAGGTACGGGTCCGCGTGCTCGCCTCGGGCGTGGAGTACACCGATGTGGTGATCCGGCGTCACCTCTACCCGCAAACGATGCACCGCCAGCCTCCGTTCGTACTGGGCTATGATGTCGTCGGGGAAATCGATCAGCTTGGTGATGGCGTGCGCGGCTTTCAGCTCGGCGACAGAGTGGCCGATATGACGGTCCTCGGGTCAAACGCCGCCTATCGCACACTCCGGGCCCGCGACCTGACCCGCGTGCCGGCGGGCATCGACGCGGCGGAGGCGGCCGCGCTGATCCTGAGTTGGACGACCGCATACCAGCTCCTTCACCGCGCGGCCCGGGTGCAGCCCGGCCAGCGCGTGCTGGTGCAGGGCGCCGCCGGTGCCGTCGGTCAGGCGCTGCTTGTGCTCGGCAGGTTAGCCGGCCTCGAGCTGTGGGGCAC
>JBATYU010000847.1:0-1747 GCA_049674245.1 Bradyrhizobium sp.
ACGTCAGTTACCTGAAGTCGACGATGGACGGCAAATATTATGCACCGCTGGTTGGCGATCTCGTCGGACTGATCCACCTGCAGAGCGGCATCCTGAACAAGGCCGGCAACGAGCTGCGCATGCTGGATCATTTCCAGATGGGACCGAACCTTGTCCGAGGCTTTGCGCCGAACGGCATCGGCCCGCGCGACCTCAATCCGTTCGGCACACAGGACGCGCTTGGCGGCACGAAATACTGGGGTGCGTCGCTCGAATTGCAGATACCGTTCTGGTTCCTGCCAAAGGAAGTGGGCCTGAAGGGTGCCGTCTATGCCGATGCCGGCAGCTTGTGGGGTTACCAGGGACCGACGAATTGGGCCCTGACCGGCGAAGTCAACACGCCCGGCTGCATAAAGCCCACGCAGTTCCCCAATCCGTCGTCCGGAACCTGTCTTGGTTTGCAGTTTGACGACACCAACGTCATCCGCACATCGGTGGGTGTCGGTCTGATCTGGGCCTCGCCGTTCGGACCGCTGCGCTTCGACTACGCGGTTCCGCTCACCAAAGGTCAGTTCGATCGCGTGCAGCAATTCAAGTTTGGTGGCGGGACCTCGTTCTAGAGCATGATCCGGAAAAGTGGGTACCGGTTTTCCGAAAAAATCATGCTCAAACAGAAAGCTAGAACGCGATGACGATTCGAAAAAAAGTCATCACGTTGTAGAGCGTTTTCAAGCGAAGTGGGTACCGGTTCGCGTGAAGAAAGCGCGTCAAGAGAGAATTCGGTTCTGATGGGTCAGAACCGAAGTTCTGATCGCAATCACCGGCCGGACCGCGACGGGTGGAATGGCGCAGCCGATATTCTTTGAACGACCAGCCTTGTCGACGCTCGCCGATATCGCCGCGTTGACGAACGCTACGCTGGCTGACGCTTCGCGCGCCGGCCAGCAAGTCAGGGGACTGGCGTCGCTCGACGAAGCCGGGCCCATGCACCTGACGTTCTTCGACAATCTGAAATATGCCGATCAGCTTGCCCTGACCAAGGCCGGCGCTTGCCTGGTCAGCCCGCGGTTCGAGGCCAGCGTTCCCGGCCACGTGGCGGTGTTGCGTGCGGCGCAGCCGTTCCGCGAATTTGTGAAGGTGGCCCGCGAGCTCCACCGCGATGCGCTGCGGCCGCAATCCTGGGTCGGCAACACCGGCATCGCCGAATCGGCCATCATCGACGCCACGGCAGAGCTGGAAGACAGCGTCGTTGTCGATCCGCTCGCCGTGATCGGTCCGCACGTTGAAATCGGCGCCGGCACCGTGATCGGCGCAGGGGCCGTGATCGCCGCCGGTGTTCGCATCGGCCGCGACTGCAACGTGGGCGCGCGCAGCGCCATTCAATGCGCGTTGATCGGCGACAATGTCCTGATCCATCCCGGCTGCAGCATCGGACAGGACGGCTACGGTTTCGTGTTCTTTGGCCCGGACGGCCATTTGAAGGTGCCGCAGACCGGCCGGGTGCTGATTCAGAACGATGTGGAAATCGGCGCCGGAACCACCATCGATCGAGGCAGCCTGCGCGATACCGTGATCGGAGAGGGCACCAAAATCGACAATCAGGTCCAGATCGGCCACAATGTGACCATCGGCAGGCACTGTCTGCTGGCGGCCCAGATCGGGCTCGCGGGCAGCCTGACGATCGGGGACAATGTGGCGCTCGGCGCCAAGGTGGGAATCAACAACCACCTTCGGATTGGCGATGGCGCCCAGGTAACGGCGATGAGTG
>JBATYU010000848.1:0-2027 GCA_049674245.1 Bradyrhizobium sp.
GCTCTGACCGTCATTGCGCGCAGCATGTCGACGGACCGCCTCGCCAACGGCGAATTGGAGGCCACTCCCGCCAGAATATTCTTCAGGCGAAATGCTGCGGATTGATTCTCTTGCTGATAGGCGCCCATCAACTCATCGGCGCCGTGGCCATCGAGCGAAACCAGCACCTTCTGCCGGCGAAGCTCGCGGTACAGCAGCCACGGGGCGCTCGGCAGCGAAATATAAACGTCATCGCTGTCCTCAAGGATTCGTTCGAGCTCCGTCAAGGCATCCTGGCGACCGACTTCCAAGATCGTCGGATGGACGCCCGCCCATGCTGCCGCTTCCTCCGCCATCGGCCGCTCGTCGTTTGAGGCTCCCGGGAACGCGGCGACAAACGCGTGGCGCCAGGCGGCGCTGTCGCGCGGTCCCATCCCTGCTTTGTCGTGCGCCGCCATCGAGCAGATCACGGCGGATGAGTCAAAGCCGCCCGACAGGCAGGTTCCGATCGGAACGTCGCTGCGCATTCGCAGCGCGACGGCGTTGCGAAATAGCTCGCCGAAGCGCTCAACGCGCTCGGTCTCGGTGCTGGGCACATCCGGCAGGTGATCGAGCGTACACCACCAGCGCCGGATCTCCAGCCGGCCTTGCCGCAGCCTCATGAAATGCCCGGCCTGCAGCCGGCGCACCTCGCGGCAGAGGGTCCGTTCGCTGCCTTCAATACCGAAGGCATCGAGCATCAACCTCCGCGCCACATCGATGTCAAGCGAAGTCGTAATCAATCCGCTTTGCACCAGGGCGTGATGCTCTGACGCAAACACGAGACGCTCCGGCGACAGCGCGTAAAGGAGCGGCTTGATGCCGAAACGGTCCCGCGCGAGAAATAATTCCTTCGTCTCGGTGTCGAATATCGCTAGCGCCCACATCCCGTTGAAGCGGGACAGCATCCCCTCCTGCCATATACGCCACGCCGCCAGAATAACCTCGGTATCCGACTGGGTCCGGAAATTCGCACCCAATGCTTCGAGCTCGCGGCGGAGCTCGAGGAAATTATAGACTTCGCCGTTGTAGACGATCACGTGACGGCCGTCGTGGGACAGCATGGGCTGGTAACCGCCCGCACCGGGATCGATGATCGCTAGCCGCCGGTGACCGAGAGCGACGTTCCGTTCCGCACTGAACCAGTGTCCAGCGCCGTCCGGGCCGCGATGAGCCACCAGGTTCGTCAAGCGCTCGATTTCGGCCGGCTCTACGGATTGGCCGCGAATGTTAACGATACCGGCAATTCCGCACATGAGTAAACGACTCTTCTAGCCAGGAGGCGGCTGGCAATCACCCGCAGATCCCGCCAGCACGTCCCACCGTACGGACCGATACTCGAAACTGCGACGACAACAACGAAGATGGTGCACGCCGCCAGGCCATACGACACCCCAATGAACCACCAATGCGGGACCTGCTCGAATAATCGTTCGGCCGCAAAATAGCGCAATGCGATCGCCATCACGATCCCGGTTCCCAGCGGCTGTAACACAAAGTGAACCACGCGAGGCCACATGTCCGACTGGCGAAAGCTTTGCCGCAGCAAGGCCAGCGTGACGACAATCTGCGCCATCATACCGAGACAGGCGCTCCAGCCCGCCGCGTGCCATCCCAAGTAAGGCAGCGTCAGGGCGCTTGTGGCGAGCGTAACCACGGCCGTCACCATCGCGATCGAGGCGTTGGAGCGTGACCGGCCGTTGGCCAGAAGATAGTACGCGAATACGTTCGAGGCGCATCCCAGCATTCCTGCGACGGCTAGCACGACAAGCAGTCCCTGGGTCTCGATAGCGACTTCTTTTCCCGTCCAAGCGTGAAGCAGCGGGCCGGCAACAGGGATGAGTGCACCGAGTGCAGTAGCCGCCAAAAGATTCAGTACCCAGGACGAGCGAAACAGCAGGTCGGCTATTCGATCGCTCGATTCCTTTTGCAGAGAACTAAAAAACGGAAACAGGATTTCGCCGATCTTCAAAATGCCGATATACATTGCTTCTTCGAGACGCTGGGCG
>JBATYU010000849.1:0-2547 GCA_049674245.1 Bradyrhizobium sp.
GAGCAGCCCTCCGTGAAGCGCTATTACCTCGTTCCCTCCGCCACGACCGCAGCCGCCGGCGAGAGCACCGCGCTCGACGTGCTGGCGCAGTTGATGGGCGGCGGCAGCAACTCCTATCTCTACCGCGCACTGGTGGTCGATCGGCCGCTCGCGGTCAACGCCGGCGCTGCCTATCAGGGCACCTCGCTGGACGCGACGCAATTCTCGATCTCCGCCTCGCCGAGATCCGGCGTCGAATTCGCGCAGGTCGAACAGGTCGTCGACACCGTGATCTCCGATATCGTTCAAAATCCGATACGCGCCGAGGATCTCGAGCGGGTGAAGACCCAGCTGATCGCGGAGGCGATCTACGCCCAGGACAACCAGGCGACCTTGGCGCGCTGGTTTGGCGGCGCGCTCACCACCGGGCTTTCCATCGAAGACATCAGAAGCTGGCCGGATCGGATTCGCGCCGTGACCGCCGAGCAGGTCCGCGCCGCCGCGCAAAAATGGCTCGACAAGAAGCGCTCGGTGACCGGCTATCTGATCAAGGACACCACGGCCAAGCGCGAGGAGAAGCGTTCGTGATGCATTTTTCGATCCGCGCTCGCGCTGTTGTCATCGCCGCCGGCGTCACGCTCGCCGCATTGGCATCAACACCGTCGCAGGCAGCGACAAAAATCCAGCATCTGGTCTCGCCCGGCGGCATCGAGGCCTGGTTCGTTCAGGACGCCACCGTGCCGCTGATCGCGATGGAATATGCTTTCTCGGGCGGCGGCGCGCAGGACCCGGCGGGCAAGCCCGGCGTCGCCAACCTCGTCGCCGATCTGATCGACGAGGGCTCCGGCGATCTCGACTCCAAGACGTTCCATGAGCGGCTCGACCGCCGCGCCATCGAATTGAGTTTCAGCGCGACGCGGGATTATTTCCGCGGCTCGTTGCGGATGCTGAGGGACAACAAGGACGAGGCCTTCGACCTGTTGCGGATGGCGCTGACCTCGGCGCATTTCGACCCTACCGATGTCGAACGCATCCGCTCGCAAGTGATCGCCGGCCTGCGCCGCGACACCACCAACCCGAACTCGCTTGCGGGCCGCAAATTCCTGGAAATCGCCTATGGCGACCATCCGTATGGGAGGCAGGTGACAGGTACGCTGGAGAGCGTCCCGACCATCGAAATCGCCGACCTGAAGGATTATGTGCGCCGGGTGCTGGCCAAGGATACGCTGAAGATCGCGGTAGTCGGCGATGTCGACCCCGCAACCCTCGGCAAATTACTCGACCACACGTTTGGCGGCCTGCCGGCCAAGGCGAGCCTGGTGCCGGTCGCGGATGTGGTGGCCGCCAAGCCTCCGCAGCGCGCCTTCGTACCGCTTGATGTGCCGCAGACCGTGATCACCTTCGGCGGCCCCGGCGTGCCGCGCCACGATCCGAATTTCATGGCCGCCTATGTCGTCAACCACATTCTCGGCGGCGGCGGGCTGTCGTCACGGCTCTATCACGAAGTCCGCGAAAAGCGCGGGCTAGCCTATTCGGTGTATGAGGCGCTGTTGTGGATGGATCACTCCGCGCTGTTCATCGGCAACACCGGCACGCGCGCCGACCGCGCCGGCGACACCACCGACGCGATCGACAAGGAAATCCGCCGCATCGCCGACGACGGTCCGACCCAACAGGAGCTGGACGAGGCCAAGTCGTATCTGAAGGGCTCGCAGATGCTGGCGCTCGACACCTCCTCGAAGCTCGCCTCGGGGCTCCTGCAATACCAGCTCGACAAGCTGCCGATCGACTATATCGAGAAGCGTAACGCCATCGTCGACGCCGTGACGCTGGACGACGCCAAGAAAGCCGCCAAGCGGCTGTGGGGCCAGGGCCTGCTCACGGTGATCGTGGGCCGCGCACCGCAAGCCGCCGCCCAACCTGCCGCCGCACCGCCACCCACGGCGAATTAGGCCGTCTCTCTTGTCCCGGACGCGGTGCAGCGCCCTCCCGGCGATGCGCAGCATCGTCCGGTACGCTGCTCCGCAGAGCCGGGACCCACACTTTTTTCCCAGGCCATGGACCCCGGATCAGCAGCGCATCACGCCGCAAGAGCCATAGTGCGTCGAAGACGCGCGTAAACGCGCTTATGGCGCTGCGCAGCATCCGGGAACGCATCGTCCTTCAGCGCTACAAACAAACCCGCTATCTTGGCGTGCCCGATTCCATGGGGATGCCGGGCATCCGGTGACGCCATGCTGCGGATTTCCCGCGACCTCGAAATCGACGAGAAGGATATCGAGATCGCCTTCGTTCGCGCCTCCGGCCCGGGCGGGCAGAACGTCAACAAGCTTTCGACCGCCGCGCAGCTGCGGTTCGACACAAGCCGGATTTCGCTTCCCGCAGACGCCGCCGCCCGGCTGGTGCGGCTCGCCGGCCAGCGCATGACCAAGGACGGCGTCATCGTCATCCATGCGCAGCGCTTCCGTACCCAGGAGCGCAACCGCTCCGACGCGATCGATCGCCTGCTCGAACTGTTGCGCGAGGCGATGGTGCGGCCGACGCCGCGGCGGCCGACCAGGCCGACGC
>JBATYU010000850.1:0-4018 GCA_049674245.1 Bradyrhizobium sp.
CTTTGTCGCAGGGCTCCGACCCAGTCAGTTACCCGACCGAGCCGCCTGCCAGCTTCCGGACCAATCGACAATTATCCGGGTGAGACCCTCCCTCACTGATAGTTCGCGCCCTCGGGGCGCACGGTCATTCGCGTCGTTCGGACCACGCGCCGGTCGCTTCCGCTCTTCCCCGATCAGCGGACATTCTCAGAGTCGGTCGGCACGTCTCAAAGGTGTACCTTTGTATAGTTCCTTTTATCCCTTCTCGTGCCCTGCGCTTACGCTCGTACAATTGGCCGACGGCGAGAGATTCTTATACTCGCGGCTACTCGAAAACGGATGCACAGCCCGCGCACGATTTGTGTCGCGACGTGTGGCAATTGCCTGTGTACACGACTTGAGACGCGAAGGAGCAGGATCATGACGACGGCTCTGGACCAGTGCGACGATACTCCGTCGCCAACCGACCTGCAGTTCGTCTATCTGGCGAACAACGTGGTCGAGCTTCTTGAGACAGCAAAGGGTGAGCTCGAGCGCGACCGCGAGGCGGCGAAGGCGTCGCTGGCCACGGCGTCATCTATCCTGCAATCGGAAATCGAGCGGCGTTCGCGCGCTAAGGGCGCCGGACCCCGCGCATTAGCGGCTTGGCAGGTCGTTCGCGTGCGAGCTTACATTGACAGCAATTTACACCGCACCATTCACATCCGGGATCTCAGTGCTGTCGCGCGTCGGAGCCCGGCACACTTCTCACGGAAGTTCAAACTGGCTGTTGGCGAATCGCCACATGCCTACGTGGTGACAAGGCGTCTGGAGAGAGCCTGCCACCTGATGATGACCAGTGCGGAACCGCTGAGCGAAATAGCCTTGAGCGTCGGCTTTTCGGATCAAGCACATCTATGCAGGCTGTTCAGACAGGCGTTTGGTCAAAGCCCGGCCAGCTGGAGACGCGACCTTGAGCCAGCGGGTGGGGTTGGAGACCCTGTAAGGGAAACACCGGCGCGGATGAGGACCATCCAATAATGGGCGGTCAGAGTAGGAAAGTCACGGGAGGACATTGGTCTGCTCTGGGTCAACAACGGCCCTGACAACGCTGAAACGGGACTTCCGAAGTGTCCCCGAGAGCGGACATTCGCAGTGCTCGTTGGCATGTCTCAAACGCGCCAGAAACGGTCATTGACCGATAGTCCGTTTGTGGCACGAACCGGACCAGCCAAACCGGTTAGGTGTTACTGCGTCTGAAATCTATATGCGACAATCAGAGCCATCACGGCGCGTGCGTGCGCTCGCGAAAAAGACTGACATTGAGAAGGTGCCGCTCGACGTCAGTGACCTCGTCAGGGAGGTCATCACGCTGGTGCAGCGCGAGCTAACCAGCCATCAGGTGTCGTTGCGAATGGAGTTGGCACCGGCTCTACCGATGATCCTGGGTGATCGGGTCCAATTGCAGCAGGTGATCATCAACCTGGTGATGAACGGCATTGAAGCCATGCAATCGGTCGCGGATCGGCCGCGCGAACTGATGATCCGATCCCGCCAGGACGATACGCAACAGGTGCTTGTAAGTGTGACCGATTGCGGCGTCGGGATCGCCGCAGAGAATGCGGACCGGCTGTTCAACGCCTTCTTCACCACCAAAGCCAGCGGCATGGGTATGGGGCTCTCGATCTGCCGTTCGATCATCGAAGCCCACGGTGGCCGGCTGTGGGCCACGGCAAACGTACCCCACGGTGCCGCGTTTCAGTTCACCCTGCCGGTGAACGCAGACACAGCGTCGCCAGTAAACCGACCGGAGAACAGGCGTCCGGCCGCGAGTTCAGCTCTGGGTAAAACTGAGAAAAACTCGGTATGAGCAGATGTCTTCCGATCTTCCCCCGACAACGGACATCCCCGAGAGAGGCTCACGGGGTCGGCCTTCATTCCATATCCAACATTCTGCCATCGACCGCTTTGCGCCATATCCGGTCATTCGCCTAATGCGCCACCGCGGCGTCTGTTCGGCATGCTACGGCATCGCGTCAACGCCTCGAACGCGGGTCAGACTCCGGGCGGGCGCCAGCACACGTCATGGTCGACATCCTGCGAAGGGCAACCGAAAGTTCTGAGCCGTATGTGACTACTGCGCTGGCGCAGCGATGGTCGGGAAGGTTCTCTTATTCGGCCGCCAACGCGGTTGCCCAGCTGAAATCATAATGCGCGCTCAATGCTTTCATCGCGACGACTGCACCCAGAACGCAGATAATCTGCAATAGCGTCCTCGTCGAGAAAACCTTATTGAACAGCGTCATATGATCTTCCACTTTTGCTTAGTCATATTGTCGGCGAGGCGGGTGGCATCGGACCTAGCGTCGGTGGCCTAGACTAATCCCAAGCTTGAGCGCCTTCTGCCGCAGCGACCCCACACTACGTTTTGTAAGCTTCGCAAGTTCACCGACGGGTGTTTTCGCCTTTGAGTGCGCACGCAACTCCTTCACATCGGCTTTGGTGTATTCGCGACGCACGACCGTCTTCTTTGCTTTTTTGGGCACTCAATATTCCTCGATTGTGAGGCCACTTTAGTACCACAGATGGCCTGAGCAGCAAGCGTCATCAGCTTTAACGCCGAGCCTCATGGCCCGTGTGTACCGAAAACTTAAATCCGGGGATAGTGATGGTGAAGCCATTGTGCGAGCGAATGCCGCAAACTGCTACTGAGCCAGGTTCCGAAATGACAAGCTCTCTGCTCATGCCTTATCGGTTACGAGAGGCTGTTTGCGGATGAATGGCCACCTTGCGCCAAACGCAGACATCAACTGTCACGACTGCGACGTCCGTTCACTCGCCGGACCTGAACCCGATCGACAGGTCTTCGTCAAGTTCAAGCACTTATCGCGCGAGGCCGCCGCGCGCTCGTCTGAAAGCATCTACGTCACAATCGGCGAAATCTTCCGAGCATTTACGCCCACCGAATGCGCCACTGGCTATGCCCAATCCTAAAAAGCATCATGACCGCAAGCGGCGCGACGAAGAGAAGGCCGTGTCCCAGCTTCGGCACCTCTTTGAATCACTGACCCGGCGCGAACGGGAAGTCCTGCCCCTTGTCATTTCCGGCCTGATGAACAAGCAGATTGCCCACCGGTTGGAGATCAGCGAAATTACCGTGAAAATCCACCGCGGACAGGTGATGAAAAAGATGGAAGCCCGATCGCTCGCAGACCTCGTGAGAATGGCTGAAATGCTTGGAATCAAACGAACAAACTAGCGAGAATGCCGACCAAAGTATGATATTCGGGCGAGGCACCATGGCTCAGTGTTGTTGCTAGTTATTCGTGCGAGCAGGCCGGCATCCTGCCCCTGTGAATGGCCGTGTTTTGATCGTAGTACCGGTGATTTCGATCATCGACTATGATGCATCTATTCGCGCCGGATTTACTCGTCAGATCGCTGGGGTACTTTGTCTGAACGTTTTCCCCCCGCCGAGGCATTCCTGCAATCAGTCCAGCCGCCCTTGCAGCCTCATGGACTTAGGCCCGCAGCTTCCGCCGGGCCGTCGTGGCTCTGGGCAAACGTATGCGACACGAGTGAAGGCGAACCCATCGGCGATGGTGTCATCGAAACCATACCTTTAGATAGCTTCGAGGTGGCCGTTTGACGAGTTCGCGCCGCCCTGGGGGCGGCTCGGCACCTGACGACAGATCGGCATTCAGCCGTGATACGCAAACAGCTCGATTGGGTCGTTGAAGCCGCGCACCGGATATTCGCCGACGCGTTCGAGGTCGAACTCGCTTTCGACGAAGTCGGCGAACGCGCGGGACAGCAGCACCGTTCTCCCCAATTGTTTGGTGAGCGTTTCGAGACGCGAAGCCATGTTGACCGCAGGACCGATGACGGTGAAGTCGAGCCGGGTTCGCGACCCGATATTGCCGTACATGACGTCTCCGACGTGGACGCCGATGCCGTAATTCAGCGGCGCACGACCGGTTTCGCTGTTCTTTTCGTTCAGGGCAACCATGGCCTGACGGGCTTCGGCCACGGCATGCAGCAGATTTGCGCAGGCCGACGG
>JBATYU010000851.1:0-8736 GCA_049674245.1 Bradyrhizobium sp.
GTGCCGAACGGCTGCGAATTCGATTCCAGGATCGAAGTCGTCCTCGGCCTTGAACGAAACGGCACGGCTCAACAGCCGCCCATCCAGTTCAGGCAACACCACATTCATGGCGAGATCTGCGGGCGAAAGCCCGCGCGACGACGACGCCCAGGCCTGTTGCGAGCTGCTTGCCAGCACCACCTGCAAGACCGGCACATCGGCGGCGTCGAGCACCGTCGTGCCGTCATCGCGCAGCGCGGAGAACGCCGTCGCATTGAGAATGACGGCCGGTCGCCGCGCGGCAATCAGCTGTTCGATACCTTCCGCTGCCGCAGGATCCTTGAGACTGGAGACGGCGACCGCAACCGGCGCCAGGTTTTGTCCTTCGAGCGCCGCCATCAAGGCGCGAATCGGCGCGGTGTCGGCGGCGAGCCAGCTCGCTTTATAGAACAGCACGAGCGCGACCGGGCGCGTGTCGACCGCGCTGCATATTTCCTTCAGCGGCACCGGGCGCTGGTCGGTGGAAAATCCCGCGACCGGTCCGATCGGCGTCGCGCCAGTCCAGGAGATGTCGCGATCAAGAAGACTGCCGACATATCTCAGCGCCTGGCGAAGATTCTCCGGCCCGCCTTCGCGAAAGAAATGATCCAGACGAGCGAGCTTCTCTGCCGTCACCGTTGAAATTTCCGCCAAACGGGGATCGGGGCGATCGTCGCCGGGCAAGGCAGCGAACAGGATTTTGTTCTGGCGCGCGATCGAAGCGATGATTTCCAATCCATATCGCCAGTAGTCGAAACCTCCGAGACAGCGCACGATAACCACGTGGGCATGCGCGATGACCCGCTCGACATAGAGGTCTACCGACATCGGGTGCTTCAGCTTTTTGAGACTTGCCAGTCTCAGCGTCGGCAGGATTGCCGCATCCGACTGCCAGGCGGCGGCAAGCGCCGACAGATCGCTGTCGGCGAAAGAGAGCACGACGACATCGGCCGGCGACTGTTCGAGATCGACGGCGGCATCCGCCTCGTCCAATTTCGCAATCGTGCTCGCCAGCAGATGCATGCGCGATCAACCCTGGATCAGGTTTCGAATGGCAGCCGTATCGAGTCCCTTCTGGCCGATCACGACCAGACGGCTAAGACGCTCTTCATCCTTGTGCCAGGCGCGATCGAAGCGGTGCTGGATCCGCGATCCGACACCCTGGATCAGGAGACGCATCGGCTTGTCCAGAATCTCGGCGAAACCCTTGACGCGAAGGATGTCATGCTTCGCAGCCGCCTCGGCGATTTTCGCGATCAGGTTTTGCGGCGTATCGAAACGCTTGAGGTCGATGACAAAGGATTCGAAATCATCGTGGTCGTGCTCGATCTCAGAATCGTGATGGGAGGGCCGGTTTGCAACATCAAGTTCGGCGGCGACCCCGAGCCCCAGAAGGACTTTGGGCGAGACGCGGCCGTTCTCCACCTCGACAATCTTGACCGCTCGGGAAACCACGCCGCCGACCTCGCGGACCACCCTGCCCCGTTCTTCCGCCGACATCAGATCGGCCTTGTTCAGAACAATGAGGTCGGCACAGAGAAGCTGATCTTCATAGACTTCCTCGAGCGGATTGTCATGATCGAGTGACGTGTCCTGCGCGCGCTGGCGGCTGACGGCTTCCGGATCGTCCGCGAACCGTCCGGCAGCAACGGCCGCGCCGTCGACGACGGCGACGACGCCGTCAACCGTTACGCGCGAGGCGATCTCCGGCCAGTTGAACGCCTGCACCAGCGGTTTGGGAAGCGCTAGCCCGGAGGTCTCGATGACGATGTGCTCGGGCGGGGTCGGGTGATCGATCAGACGCTTGAGCGCGGGAATGAAGTCATCCGCTACCGTGCAGCAGATGCAGCCGTTGGACAGCTCCACGATACGGTCCTCAGGGCAGCTCTCGATGCCGCAGCTCTTCAAAATCTCGCCGTCGATGCCGACGTCTCCGAATTCGTTGACGATCACCGCAAGCCGACGCCCACCCGCGTTCTCAAGAACATGGCGGACCAGCGTCGTCTTGCCGGCGCCGAGGAAGCCCGTGACGATCGTGCAGGGAACTTTGGCAAGGGATGTCATCGGGAAGCTGTCTCCAAATCTGTAGTCGCTGGCTGGGGGAGTGGCGGAACTCGCGCGATCGTGTTCTTGCGGATGTGAACGGGGCGCTCGCGCCAGACCGGCAGCCCGTCTGGCTGGGCCCGGTGAAGCCGCGCAAATCGCACCACGTCATCGGCATGCTGCTCGGGGTCGAGCGCGCCGATCACGTAAGTCCATTTTCCAGGCCCCGAGACCGCGACCGTGCAACCGCGCGTACAATTGGACAGACACTCGACCGGCACGATCTCGATGTCCTGCTCGCCGGCTTCGAGGCGCTGCGACAGGATCTTCATCAGACGCGCGCCGGGGCGCACCTGCTCATCCTCAATCCTCTCGTCGAGCAGGCGGCAGGTGATACAGACAAACAGCTTTGAGGCGCACGAGCGCAACGAGGTCCCGTTGTCGACAAGTTCGGTCATGTGCTCGCCGCGCTCAGCCCAGGAAGCCAGCGGCTGCAGCCACAGTGCCAAGCATTGCCGCAGAAGCAGCAGGCACGCTTAATTTATTGGGCAAGGATCGATTGAGCCAAGTCTTCATCGCGGACCTCCGTCGTCGTGGGCTTCGTGTGCCCTGGCTAGGTGCCGCTTCCGACGGAGGCCCATCCGCGACGGCACGCGCCGCCAGCGGGTGAGCCTTGACATGACCATCGCGACGCCCCGCGCGACGAGCCGGATAACAGCGTTCTCGACGGCAGGTCTCCTGGCTCTCGGGTCTCAGCGTCCGGCCACCTTCCCGGTTTCCCAGTGGTGTCTTGGCCTTCAGCTCACCGACTACAGTTGCGGGGGCAGCCACGGATTGAGGGCCTCGTGCCTTTGGAGGCTAAAGTCCCCTTACCGCATTCCCATTCAATCCCCTTGCGGGGAACCGTCACCCGATTGATAAGGGCAAGGATCAACCCCCGTCAATCGAATTCGCCTGATATGCACCTCCCTAGGCTGCCTCATCTGACCCTTGTTCTCGGCGGCGCGCGGTCGGGGAAGAGTAGATATGCCGAGGGGTTGGTGATGGACTGCGCCCCGCCTTGGGTCTATGTCGCGACGGCGCAAGCCCATGATGAGGAGATGTCGGCCCGGATTGCGGAACACCGGCAACGACGCGATGGCAAATGGCGCACGCTCGAAGCGCCGCTCGATCTGCCCGAGGCGATCGCAGCCCATGGAAATAACGGACAGGCCGTGCTGATCGACTGCCTGACGCTGTGGCTGAGCAATGTCATGCTGGCCGGACGGGATGTGCTCGCCGAACAGCAGCGGCTTGTCGCGACCCTGAACGACGCCGACGGACCTGTCGTTGTCGTCTCCAATGAAGTCGGCCTTGGGATCGTTCCCGATAATGCGCTGGCGCGGGAATTTCGTGATGCTCAAGGCCGCCTCAACATGCAGGTCGCGGCTATTGCCGACCGCGCTGTCTTGATCGCTGCGGGTTTGCCGCTCATTTTGAAATAAGCTGAAGGAATTTGCTCCATGACCGCCGAAACCGACGAAGACGCGCGCCACAAGGCAAAAATGGCCAACCGCAAGGCGGTCCAGGACGCCGAGGTCGCTGCGAAGACCATCGAGAAGGGCCTGCTCATCGTTCATACCGGCAAGGGCAAGGGCAAATCGACGGCGGCCTTTGGTCTTCTGCTGCGCGCGATCGGGCGCGGTTTTCAGTGCGGCGTGGTGCAGTTCGGCAAAGGAGCCTGGCAAACCGGCGAGCGTAGCGCAATCGAGCGCTTCGGGGATCAGGTCAAATGGCACACGCTGGGCGAAGGTTTTACCTGGGAAACGCAGGATCGCGCGCGTGACGTCGCCGCCGCAGAGCGCGCATGGGAGAGGGCGACCGAGCTGATGGAAGATCCCTCGATCCAGTTGCTGGTGCTCGATGAGCTCAACATCTCCTTGCGCTACGATCATATCGCGCTTGCCAAGGTACTTGCGGCGTTCGCGAGCCGGCGGCCCGGCTTGCACATCGTCGTCACCGGCCGCAATGCCAAGCCCGAATTGATCGAGATAGCTGACCTCGTGACGGAGATGGTACCCGTGAAGCATCATTTCGCTGCCGGCGTCAAAGCCCAGCCAGGCATCGAGTTTTGATGCTCGCGCGTGCCATCATGCTGCAGGGCACCGGCTCGGATGTCGGCAAGTCGCTGCTTGTCACCGGATTGGCGCGGGCCTTCGCCAATCGCGGCCTGCGGGTGAAGCCTTTCAAGCCACAAAACATGTCGAATAATGCCGCCGTTACCGCCGACGGCGGTGAGATCGGTCGCGCCCAGGCGCTGCAAGCGCGTGCCGGGCGTGTCGCGCCGAGCGTTCACATGAACCCGGTGCTGCTAAAACCCCAGAGCGAAACCGGCTCGCAGGTGGTCGTGCAGGGCCGCGTCGTCGGCAACGCCAAGGGGCGCGAGTATCAGGCCATGAAGCCTGGACTGCTCGGCACCGTGCTTGAAAGTTTTGGCCATCTGGCGCGGCAGGCCGACCTGGTGCTGGTCGAAGGCGCAGGCTCGGCCTCGGAAGTGAACTTGAGAGCCGGCGACATCGCCAATATGGGTTTTGCACGCGCGGCAGGCGTGCCCGTCGTGCTGGTCGGCGATATCGACCGCGGTGGCGTGATCGCCAGTCTCGTCGGCACCAAGACCGTCATCGCTGCCGAGGATGCCGCGACGATCGCGGGCTTTATCGTCAACAAATTTCGCGGCGATCCGTCGCTCTTCAGCGATGGGATGGCAACCATCGCGCGGCACACCGGCTGGCAGCCACTCGGTCTCGTGCCGTTCTTCGATCTCGCACACCGGCTGCCGGCAGAAGACGCGCTCGGACTCCCGCTTCGCCGACCTCGCGGCGATAGCGACCGTACCTTGATCGTCGTGCTCGCTTATCCCCGCATCTCGAACTTCGACGACTTCGATCCGCTGCGGCTTGAGCCCGGCGTCGATCTTGTTTTCCTCAAGCCCGGCGAGCCCATTCCCGGCAACGCCGCGCTGGTCGTGCTGCCGGGCTCCAAGGCCACCATCGCCGATCTCGCCGCGCTGCACGAAACCGGATGGGACACCGACCTCAAGGCGCATGCGCGTCGCGGCGGTCATGTGCTCGGAATATGTGGCGGGTATCAGATGCTTGGCACAAAAATCTCCGACCCGGGCGGGCTGGAGGGACCGGCCGGCTCGGTCGCGGGTCTCGGTCTACTCGATGTCGAGACCGTGCTCGAGGGCGACAAGATGCTCGTCGATATCTTCGGCAAGAGCGCTGACGGGGTCACGCCGTTCAAGGGATACGAGATGCACGTCGGACACACAACCGGCGCGGCGTGCACGAGACCGCTGTTGCATTTCGCCGACGGACGCAAGGAGGGAGCGGTCAGCGGCTCCGGCCGGATCGCCGGTTGCTACGTGCACGGGCTGTTTGCCGACGACCGGCAGCGCGACCACTGGCTGCGTCGCGTGGCAAGCCAACCTTCCGCGCTCGCCTATGAAGTTGACATCGAGGCGACGCTGGACCGGCTGGCGGACCACATCGAGCGGCACATCGACTGCACCCGTCTGCTTGAGCTCTCGCGTACGCCCGACCTCAAAGAAACGCCATAGCGGCGGCCAGTCCCGCAACGCACGCGAATTGAATCGCGCATGCGATCCGGTATTGCCTGAGCGCCGTGCGAATGTCCTGGGCACTCGCGGTCTCGCGGCCATCGCCGATCCAAGGATCGTCGAGCATCGTTCCGTCATATGCACGCGGGCCCGCGAGCCTCAGACCCAGCGCCCCGGCCATCGCAGCCTCAGGCCATCCCGCATTGGGCGAATGGTGTCTGCTTGCATCGCGCCGCACAGTCTTGATCGCGCCGCGGGGCGAAAGCCCGGATAATGTCACCGAGGCCAGCACCAGCCAGAACGCGGCGAGGCGCGAAGCCGGCAGATTGACAAGGTCATCCGCTCGCGCTGACGCCCAGCCAAAGGCGAGATAGCGATCCGACTTGTGGCCGATCATGCTGTCCGCGGTATTGATCGCCTTGTAGCAGAACACCCCGGGCAATCCGGCAACGAACAACCAAAACAGCGGAGCCACGACGCCGTCGGAAAAATTTTCGGCGAGGCTTTCGATGGCGGCGCGGCTGACGCCCGCTTCGTCCAAGCTCTCCGTGTCGCGTCCGACAATCATCGACACGGCTTGACGGCCTGCCTCGATCCCTTTTTGCTCCAGCGCATCGGCAACGGCCCGAACATGCGCATCGAGGCTGCGCTGGGCGAGCAGCGAGCTAGCCACCGCCCCCAAGATGAGCGTACTCGCAAAACCTGGGAGAAAGTGTTGCGCCAGCAGATAGACGCAGATCCCCGAAATACCGCTGGCGGCGAGCAGCACCAGCAGTGTCGCAAGGCCAAGCATGCGGCGGCGACGGAACGCGAACTCTTGCCTGTTCCAAGCGCGCTCGCACCGTGTTATCAGCGCCGCGATCCAGCCCACGGGATGGCCGATCCGGCGATTGAGCGTGTCCGGAAATCCAAAACCCGCTTCGATGGCGAGCGCGGCGAAAGCGAGTTCGGCAAACATGCGTGATCCGAAACACCCGGGCAATGCAAGGGCTCTGCCTATCACGCAGCCCGCCGCCGCGGAACCCATCGCGCATGGCGGCAATCTGGACGCTGCGCGAGAGAGATTCCCGGGCGTGCCGGAGCCGTGGATCGATCTATCCACCGGCATCAATCCCGCCCCCTTCCCGATTCCCGCATTGCCGGCGGAAATCTGGTCGCGTCTGCCGACGCGCTCCGAGGAGGAGGCGTTGCTGGCGGCGGCGGCGGCAAGGTACCGAGTCCGCAATTCGCAGATGATCGCCGCCGCGCCGGGCACGCAGGCTTTGATCCAGCTGCTTCCCCGTCTCTTCCCAAAATCCTCCGTCGAGATTCTCGGGCCCACCTACGAGGAGCACGAGGCCTGCTGGATGCGACCAGGACATCGCGTTTCGGTGGTGGAGGATCTCGACCCGAGCGATCGCGCCGATGTTGTCATCGTCGTCAATCCCAATAACCCGACGGGACGTATCATCCCAGTGAGCGTGCTGCGCGCCGTGGCGAGGGCGCTTGCAAAAAAAAATGGACTACTCGTCGTCGACGAAGCCTTCATTGATGTGCTCCCGGAAACCGCGAGCATCGTCTCCGAACTGCCGCCTGCCACGATCGTGCTTAGGTCGTTCGGGAAATCGTACGGATTGGCGGGATTGCGGCTCGGCTTCGCGATTGCCGAGGTCTCGCTGGCAACGCGCATCCGGGCCGAGCTCGGCCCTTGGGCTGTTTCAGTTCCTGCGCTCTCGATCGGCAAGGCGGCGCTTTGCGACGCGCGTTGGCTTGCCGGGGCGATCGTCCGTCTCGAGTCCGATCGGCAGCGGTTAGACGCCATGCTGCAAGCCGCGGGCTTTACTGTGCTCGGCGGGACGCCGCTGTTCCGTCTTGCCCGGCATTGCGAGGCGACCAAGATCGTCGAAAACCTGGGGCGCCACGCCATTCACGTTCGTACCTTTGCCCGCGATGCGCAGTGGCTACGATTTGGATTGCCGGGAGATGAGCAGGCATGGGACCGTCTCGCTGCGGCGCTTTCGAAGTAGCATGTGCAGCCGCTACGCTTTGCCGAGCACGATCGCCAGGAGCAGCAGACTCTCCGTCACTTCAACGCTCGCTCCGAGACAGTCACCATTGATTCCATTAAGCCGCCAGCGCCAGAACAGGCTGCCGAGGGGTATGATCGCGAGCGCGGCGAGCAGCGGAAGGGCGACCCAGGCGCTCG
The DNA here is from genome assembly GCA_049674245.1 of Bradyrhizobium sp. Taxonomy (GTDB): domain Bacteria; phylum Pseudomonadota; class Alphaproteobacteria; order Rhizobiales; family Xanthobacteraceae; genus Bradyrhizobium. Next base: position 7,848 of record JBATYU010000851.1, read on the forward strand.
CGCCGATCAGCACAACGCTCCAAGCCGCGATCATCGACCAGCGGATATCCGCAGAAAACCGTTCCGCAAGGCCCGACTTCAGCGGCGGAACGGTGCAGCTCCACACCAGCGCCCCGAAGCGAGCCCAGGCCGGAATGAGGATCAGCGCCCAGGGCACCGCGGTCGCGGGGACCAAAGCCAGCAACACCAGCTTGCTTGCGATCTGCAGCGTGATGGCCATGACGGCGAAGCTGCCGGCGTGAGGATCGCCCAGCACCGCCGCAAATCGTGCGGGAGCCCGATGCGAAGCGCCGAAGGCATCGGCGACGTCGCCGAGGCCGTCCAGATGCAATCCTCCGGTGATCCATACCCACATCACGACCCCGGCAAGTGCGCCGACCCAGGGATCGACCGGCCTCAGGCTCCAAACCGCGAGCGCCACGGCCACGCCGATCATAGCGCCGACAGGCGGAAAAAAAACCGCGGAGAGGCTGAGGTCGCGCGGCTCAAGATCGCCGATGCGCGGTGTCGGCAGCCGCGTCAGAAACTGGACGGCGACAATTAGTCCGCGCGGAATCATGGCTGGCTGATCTCAACGATCTCGCCCCAAACCCGCGCATCGGCCGCGACTTCGAAATTCAGGCGGATGCGCGTCCCAAATCCAATGCGCAGCGCCCACAGCCTATCGAGCGGCATGCCGCAAACCTGATGCAGCGCCACGCGCATGGGTCCGGCGTGGGTCACGACGAGCACTGGCCCTGGGTTCGCCGGATGCGCAAGACGGGTTAGAGCGCGACCAATTCGCATCTCAAAAATTGCCCATGATTCGCCGCCCGGAGGCGGATTTGTCGAGGGATCGCGATAGAACGCGGCGAGCGCTGCACGGTTCACCGGCTCCTCCTCGAGTTCG
>JBATYU010000852.1:0-7105 GCA_049674245.1 Bradyrhizobium sp.
GGCGATAACCGGACTCCATCACCGAAAAGCTGTCTGGCAGAGGAGCACCGGTTGCGCCGGCCGCCGGCCGATCATCAGCGACAGGACGGCCGCGACGATGCCGGTCGCGCCGGCGATCATGAAGGCCTGCAGATAATCGCCCTCGGCGGAGCGCACGAAGCCGGCGAAGAACGCGGCGCAAGCGGCGCCGAGCTGATGACCAGCGACCACCCAGCCAAACACCAGCGGCGCGTTCTTGTCGCCGAACGCTTCGTTGGCGATGCGCACAGTCGGCGGCACGGTCGCGAGCCAGTCGAGGCCATAGAACACCGCGAACACCGACAGGCTGACCAGCGAGAAATCGGAGTAGGGCAGGTAGATCAGCGACAGGCCCCGCAGTCCATAATAGAAGAACAGCAACTTTCGCGGATCGAAACGGTCGGTGAGCCAGCCTGAGAATGTGGTGCCGAACAGGTCGAAGAACCCCATCAATGCGAGCAGGCTCGCCGCCTGCACTTCGACGATGCCATGATCGCTGCAGAACGCGATCAGATGGGTGCCGACGAGACCGTTGGTGGTGAAGCCGCAGATGAAGAAAGTGGTGAACAGGAACCAGAACGCCCGCGTCGTCGCTGCGCGTGCGAGGTTGCTGAACGCGGCGGTGAACGGATTGCCGTGCGCCGGCGGCGCGGGATGATCGTCGTGTTGGCTGCCGAACGAGCGCAGGCCGATCGCGGCGGGCCGCTCGGGCACGAGAACATACACCAGCGGAATGAGCGCCGCGCAGCATGCGGCCACCGTCAGCACCACCGGCTTCCAGCCGCCCCATTCCACCAGCGCCGCGAGGCCCGGCGTGAATATCAGCGTGCCGGTCGCGGTGCTTGCCGTCAGCAGCCCCATGACGAGGCCTCGATTGGTGGTGAACCAGCGATTGACGATGGTGGCGCCGAGCACATTGGCGACCGCACCCGAGCCGATGCCGGAGAACAGCCCCCATGTCAGGAACAATTCCCACGGCGCGGTCATGAAATAGCTGGCGCCGATCGACGCCGACATTAGCGTGAGCGCGCCCAGCACCGTGCGGCGGATGCCGAAGCGCTGCATCACGGCCGCGGCGAACGGGCCCGCGAGGCCATAGAGGAAGATGCCGATCGCGGCGGACGATGAGATCACGCCGACGTTCCAGCCGAAGGCCTTTTGCAGCGGCAGCATCAGCACCCCCGGCGTCGCGCGCAGGCCCGCAGAAGAGAGCAGGGCAAGGAAAATCACGGCAACGACGACGAACGCGTAATTCTGGCCGAACGGGCGTTTCAACACGGGGGCGGCTTGAAGGGAGGTATTGGACATGTTACTTACCGGTACGTATTGGGATGCGGTATGTATACGTACCGGTAAGTAACATTGTCAAGCGTGCCGTGCGGGGAGGATCCGAAGAGCCATCATGAAGAAAATCGTCGGTACATCTGCGGAACGACCGGCCCGGGCCGCCGACCGCATCCGCGCCTCAGCGAGCGAGCTGTTCTATCGCGAGGGCATCCGCGCTGTCGGCGTCGATGAGGTGGTCGACCGGGCCGGCGTCACCAAGCCGAGCCTCTATCGCAGCTTCGCCTCTAAGGACGATCTCGCGGCCGCCTATATGCGCGACTACGACCTCGACTTCTGGGAAAAATTCGAGAAGCCCGGCGGAAGATCCTACAGCGATGCGCATGAGCACGTGCTCGCCTATATTCGTTGGCTGTCCACGCGTGCTGTGCGCAAAGGCTATCGCGGCTGTGGCCTCAGCAACGCCACCGTGGAATATCCGTCGCGGGACAATCCCGCGCGGCAGGTCGCCGAAGCCCACAAGAAAGTCTTTCGCAAGCGCCTGCGCGAACTCAGCGCGGCCATGGGCGCGCGTCACCCCGCTATGCTCGGCGACGCCCTGCTGTTGCTCATCGAAGGCATCTACATCACGGGCCAGCAGTCGGAAGACGGACCGGCGCAGTCGGCGTTCGCGGTGGCGAAGCTGCTGATCGATGCGAGCGTGGAGAAGGCGCGGGGTGGATGAGAGGCCGATGACCAACGGCAAGGCCGATGGCCAAGGTCCGTTTGAGCTTATATCGCTCGTCGTCGGCGTCGCGCAAGCAAAACGTCGACGCCAAGCTGTCTGCGACGTCGCCATCGTGCAATCTGCGAACGGAGGATGACCGTGAGCCAGGCCAAGAAAGCAAAACAATTTGCCGCCCTTCACGTCAAAGGGACGCCAGTGATACTTTATAACGCGTGGGACGCAGGCAGTGCGAGAACGATCGTCGATGCCGGTGCAGAGGCGATCGCGACCAGCAGTTGGTCTGTCGCTTCGGCGCAGGGGTATGAGGACGGGGAGGACCTTCCGCTTCCTCTTGCCGAGCAGATCGTCGAGCGGATCGCGGCGGCAGTTGACGTGCCTGTGACCGTGGACTTCGAGGGCGGATATAGCGACGATGATCGCAGGCTCGGCTCGAACATCTCCAAGCTTCTCGATCTTGGGATAATCGGAATCAATTTTGAGGACCGCGTGGTCAAGGGGAAAGGGCTCTACGACATTGATCGACAGGCGAAACGCATCGCAGCGATTCGTAATGCTGCCGAGCGGAAGGGCGTTCCTCTCTTTATCAATGCACGGACTGATGTGTTCTTGGGTAACAGCGGCGATGTCGACGAGGCCCTGGAGAGGGCGCAAGCATACGCGTCGACGGGCGCGTCCGGCTTCTTCATTCCCGGGCTGACCGCGGCCGACCAAATCCGTCGGCTTGCAGAGGAAGCGACGCTGCCGATCAACGTCATGGTTATGGAGGGCGTCCCGTCGAACGACAAGCTCGCGAAACTGGGTGTCGCCCGCGTGAGCTACGGGCCGATTCCATATATCGAGGCGATGGAGGCTCTCCAGAAGAAGGCGAGCAAGATTTTTTCGTAATTTGCCCGCGACGTCTGGAGACCGCCAATCCCGCGACGCCCTTGCAAGGGTTGTGAGTAAACCTGCGCTGCGAAGGCCAACTTCCGCGGCGCCGTTTACCCGGATATGCTCATCTTCGTCTCGTGGACATGGACCAGGATGCTTTCTGTAGGGTGTTCGGACGCGCAGAGGTTCCCTTTGCGACAACATGACAAGTCGCCGGTAACACAACACGATCGGCGTTCGCCCGCTGGATCGAACGGACGCGGAACGGCAATGAGCGATGTATCGGAAGGCATTGACCTCACGCCATTCCAAGTGGGAACGGGATGTGTCGAGTGTCTTGCTGCTGGCCAATGCTGGTTGCATTTACGGCGCTGCGCAAAATGCGACCACATCGGCTGTTGCGATACGTCGCCAAACAAGCACGCCACTGCGCATTTTCGCAAAACTGGCCACTTCATCGTAACAAGCTTCGAGCCTGGTGAGGACAGGTTCTGGAACTATCGAACCGGAAAGCCGTTCTACGGCCCCAGGCTGGCGCTGCCGCGATCTCGGCCTCTTGACCAGCCGTCGCCCGGACCAAACGGGCGCGTCCCAGCGGATTGGGAAAATCAACTCAATCAATGAGCATCTGGCCTATGACGATGGCTGCACGCCACGCGCGTAAAATCTAGCGAAGGAGGATCCCGTGTATTATCAGGTCGTTTCGCAGTGCGTCCAATCCTTGAAGGCTATAGAGGTCTTGCTCGACAAAGCGGAGCAGTTTGCAGCTGCCAAGCAGTTTGACGTCCGTGTGTTGTCGAACGGCCGTCTCGCGCCCGACATGAAGCCCTTGATCTACCAGGTGCAGAGCGCTTGCGACTATGTCAAAGCCGCTGCGGCGTGGCTTTCCGGGCAGGCGCCTCCGAAGCACGAAGACAATGAGCAAACCCTCGAAGAGCTCCGCGCTCGTGTTCGGAAAACGGTCGATTTCGCCGAAAGCGTACGCGAAGCACAATACGAAGGCGCAGAAGACCGCAAAGTCAGCCTTTCGTGGGCTCCCGGCAAGGTCATTGGCGGCGAGGACTATCTGCTTCAGATAACGATTCCGAACGTCTACTTCCACATTGCAATGACGTACGCGATCCTCCGCAACGGCGGCGTCGACGTCGGCAAGATGGACTTCCTTGGGCCGATGAATTTTGTTCAAGCCTGACGAGCTTGCCAGGCGGCGAATCCGGTAAAAGCGAACGCCTTGAACAAACGGGCAGACAGCGCCGTTAAGGACCTTGCGCGGTGGGGCGATTATTTGAAAACCGAACCAGGCGAGCCCGCTTGAGCGGCTACTTGGAAGCTCGAAATACAGCGAAGAATTGTATCCTGAAACAATTGAGCTGAAGCGCAGGGAGTTTGAATTGCTTGCTGATTGTTTGAGAAACATTCGTGGCGAGCTGGAAAAGTTTACACGTTCAAGCCGAGCTGAATTTGGCCTGTAATCGCGCCGAGAGCCCGATGGGGGGTGCCATGGGCGGTTTTACAAATTGCGCGATGATGGAATGGTGCCGCTGATTTGCCCGACGTGTCAAAATGTTTTCGCGGGTAATGCATCCATGCCAGCGCCCCCCTGTTACTTTGCATGGGGTTGTTTTCGATATTTTAGTTGGGAGCGAGAACCGCGTCGGAAATTACGGTGCCAGTGCACTCATTTCCGGACCCCGTTCAATGCACCGGCGCAGGTGTGTAACAGCGGTGTAAGACAGTCTGACTGGAAAGGGAGCCGAAACCGGCGACTTTATTGGTAATTGGGGCGCCTGCCGTGATGAGTAGTCAGGCGCGGCTACCGGCCTTCGTTCTTGCCAGCCGCGCTTGCCGCGCAGATGCCCATCCGGCCGCCAGCCATGATTATGGTGCCTGGCCGGAATCGAAAAACTGCGTGGAAGACCGAAAATAAAGAGATGTTTCGGCCGGCTTAAGACGTACTCACACGTCTACTCACACCGGCCAGTGCGCCATGCTCGGCATGCTCCCCTTTCGCCTCGCTGTCACCGCGTCGGCCAAAACGTCCAGCGCCGACGCCGTCGTCTCCAGGTCGATGCAGCCATCCGTAATGCTCTGCCCGTAAGTAAGCGCCATGCCTGGCACCACATCCTGGCGGCCTGCGACCAGATCGCTCTCGATCATGGCGCCGACGATGCGCCGCTCGCCGTGCGATATTTGAGCGGCGATATCGGCAATCACCAGCGGCTGGTTCTCCGGCTTCTTGCCGCTGTTGGCGTGACTGGCGTCGATCATCATCCGCTGCGTCACGCCGCAACGCGCGAGGTCGACGCAGGCGGACTCGATGCTCGCCTTGCGGTAGTTCGGCCGGCTGCCGCCACGCAAAATGATGTGGCAGTCGCCGTTGCCGGTGGTTGCCGCGATCGCCGAGCGTCCGCCCTTGGTCACCGCCATGAAATGGTGGGGATGCGACGCCGACTTCACCGCGTCGGCGGCGATGCGCACATTGCCGTCGGTTCCGTTCTTGAAGCCGACCGGGCACGACAGTCCGGAAGCCAACTCACGGTGAATTTGGCTTTCCGTCGTGCGCGCGCCAATCGCCGCCCATGCCACCAGATCGGCGATGTATTGCGGTGTCGTCATGTCGAGGAATTCCGTGCCCGCTGGCAGGCCGAGATTGTTCACCGCGGAAAGCACGTTGCGGGCGAGACGCAGACCCTTGTTGATGTCAAAGCTGCCATCAAGGTCGGGATCATTGATCAATCCCTTCCACCCCACCGTGGTGCGCGGTTTCTCGAAATAGACGCGCATCACGATCTCGAGGCGGTCGGCAAGCCGTTCACGCAAGGTGGCGAGGCGCGCGGCGTAGTCCACCGCCGCGGCGGGATCGTGCACCGAACAGGGACCGACGACGACTAGGAGGCGATCATCGCTTCCGTTCAGGATGGCGTGGATGGCGTTACGCGCGGCCGTCACAATGCGCGTCGCCGTCAGGGTGCGCGGGATTTCGCGCATGACCTCTTCCGGCGTATTCAGCTCCTTGATTTCCTTGATGCGAAGATCGTCTGTCGTGCTCAACACGGCTGGCTCCTGTGTTTTGGAAACCTGCCGGCCAACAAAAAAGCCGCCAGGTCTGGCGGCTGTTCGGACTTCTTGCTGCAATTCTTCAGATTGAGCGCGATCCTCCCACCGCCAGCGAGCTGTCGAAGCTAAAATACCAAAAGTTGCTGGCGGTGATCATGATCATGGCTGCTCTATAGCGCAGGCGTAGTGCCTTGTCATCCCAAGATGGACGGCAAGAGGCCCGCCTGGTGCCGTTCAGGTATTGCGCGCGGCAAGCGCCATGCCGATCAGCGTCGCGCCGCCGAACAACAGGTTGATGCCGACCAAGAGGCCGATCGCCCATTCTGCCGAGCCCGGCAGCCCGGCGATGATGATAAACGCGATCAGGATATCCATCAGCCCCGCAACCAACAGCCAGGACCAGCGCCCCGACAATTCGCGGCGATGCTCGAGGGCGTACATGATGGTGGCGACGCCCTCGGCGAGGAAATAGGCGCCGACCACGATGGTTAGGGTGAGGACACCCTGGACCGGGCGCGCCAGCAGGATCAGGCCGGCCAGTACGGCCAGCGCAGCCGAAATCAGCGACCACCAGAAGCCCGGCATCTGCCGTGCCCAGAACGTCACGATCAGCCCGCCAATGCCCGAGATCAGGAACATCCAGCCCAAAAAGATCGTGACCGCAAGGCTTGCCAGCGGCGGCACGATCATGGCGGCGAGCCCCAGAATGGCGAGCAGGATGCCTTCGGCCAGAAAGGCCTTCCAGTGCTCGCGCACCGCGGCGCTCATTTTCGATTGCAGATTGGCGAGGTCGTGGGGAAGGGTGTCTTGGGTCATGGCAGATCTCCCGATGCCGGCGACAGGGAACGATAGCCTAACAACGCTATTCTAGCTCCATCAAGGGACGGACGGAAAGCCTTCGGATGTCGCGCGAAGCCGGTTACGGCCGAGAAAGTAGACCGCCGTGGTTGCCACCAACAGCGCGCAGCCGAGCAGGATTGAGGTGAGCCCGATGGGAATGAGAACCAGCGCCACATTGCGGTCGGGATTGAGCAGCCAGTGGTGCACCGATGTCAGCACGAAGGCGAGGCCTGCGAAGCCGGCGCCGCCGCCGGCAACCAAAAGCGCCCACATCCGCCGAAGCTGGCTCAAGCGCTCGCGCGCAAGGTC
>JBATYU010000853.1:0-4547 GCA_049674245.1 Bradyrhizobium sp.
CCGCCACCCCCGCCGGTCACCACGCAGGCGCGGCCTGACAGGCCCAGCCACTCGGAAGAGTTTTGCCCGGTCATGATCGTCTTCCCATTTCAATCGCGCCAGTGAGCCCAGCGTAGCCCATCTTCACGTTTCGAACAGCGTTTCGAGTCACCTCGCCCCGCCGCCGAAGCCCGCCTTCGGGCGAAGGCAAGTGCGGGGAGAGGGAGAAGACGCAACTCCGCATTCCCGCGGCGCGGATTCCGCCCGAGTCATGCATGAAACTTGTCCCTCGAAAAACAGAGGGCGCAGGGAAAGCTGGGTGCCTATCAGAAACATCTGATGTCAACGCCAGCGAAGCCGACCTGACAATACGCGGCCGCTCGCTTTGCCGTGATTTGACATTTCCTTCACTTTTGTCAAATTCGTCAAATGACCCCGCGCGACCGCATTCTCGAGGCAGCGATGACCGTGTTCCGCCGCCATGGCTTTCGCCGCTCCTCGATCGAGCAGGCGGCGGAAGCCGCTGGCCTGACACGGCAGGCGCTCTACCATCATTTTGAGTCGAAGGAAGCGCTGTTCCGCGCCGTCGTCGAACGGGTTTATCAGGACGCGCTGGCCGCCGAGATCGCGGCGGCGGAGGCAAAAGAGAAGGCGGGCTTTAGCCTCGCCGACATTCTGGTGGCCCAGATCACCGCGCGGCTCACCCATCTGATCGCCTCGCTCGACGGCTCACCCCATGTCGAGGAGCTGTTTTCCGAACATCTGGGGCGGAGCCGCGACCTCTATCAGAAATATGCTTCTCTCTCAGCCGCGCAGGGTACAGCTACGATCGAGCGGGTGCGCGCCAAGCAAAAGCTCGACTTGCGGATGGTCGCAAGCGAGCTCTGGCGCTGCGTCGAGATGGCCGTCAACGGAACCAAATCCGCGTACCCGAAGCTGCAGCCGCTCGATGCCTTTCTCAGCGATCTTGAAACGATGCTGCGCACGCTGATCGCCGGCGCCATTGGTCCGTCGCCCAAACGGCGTATGGTGAAGGCAACAACCGCGAAAAAATCTTCCCGCACAAAACCTGGAGATCGGAAATGAGCACCATGACGCTCAACGGCCGCCCCGCGCCGCTCCCCGACCACCCCGATGCGCTTTTGGTCGATGTCATCCGCGACAGGCTCGGCCTGACCGGGACCAAGCTCGTATGCAGATCCGGCGTCTGCGGGGCCTGCACCGTGCTGCTCGACGGCGTGCCGGTCGTGAGCTGCCTGTTGCCGGCGCAAGCAGCGGCCAACAAATCGGTGACCACGGTCGAAGGCATTGCTGCTGCCGGCGATCTGCACCCGATCCAAAAAGCCTTCATGGCGCACGATGCGCTGCAATGCGGATTCTGCACGCCCGGATTCGTCGTGGAGGCGACCGCCTTTCACGATCGCTGGCGCGCGGCCAAGGGCACGGCTGCGCCGTCGCGGGAGGAAATCGCGGCAGCACTTTCGGGGCATCTTTGCCGTTGCGGCGCCTATGAAGGCATTTTTCGCGCGGTCACCGAGGCCTGCGCCGGCCGCTTCGACGGCAAAGAAATCGTCACGCAGCGGCTGGAGGCGCGGGACAAGGTGACCGGGGTTGCAAAATACACCGTCGATATCCGTCATGACGGACAGCTCGAAGGCATCATCCTGCGCTCGCTAGTTCCGCACGCCAAAATCACCGAGATTGATCTGGCACCGGCGCGCGCCGTTGCCGGCGTCGAAGCCGCCGTCTCGCTGCTCGGCGACGACCGCATGGTCCGCTTTGTCGGTGATCCCATCGCGGCCGTCGCCGCCAGGGATCGCGAGAGCGCACTTCGCGGCATCGCCGCGATCCGCCTCGTCAGCGAACAACTCCCCTCCGTGATCGGACTGGAGGCGGCAAGACGCACCGACGCGCCCGTCGTGTTCGAAAAAGCCAACCGCAAGAAGGCCGGCAATGTCTCGGAAGGCAATGCAGCACCCGCGCCCTGGAAAGGAAACGTTCGCGGGCCGTCGGCGGCTTTCTCAAAGAAAGCCAAGCAAGCGAAGAGTTTTCTGAGCGAAGCGCGCGCGGCGCGCGATCCGCTCTTGGTGGAAGCAACTTTTCGCGTCGCGACCCAGTCGCATGCCTGCCTGGAGCCGCACTCAACCGTCGCGCGGTTCGACGGCGAGCGCCTTACGCTTCACGTCTCGACGCAAGGTGTGTTCCACATCATGGAAGGCATCGCCAAGCGCTACAAGCTGCCCCACGACAAGGTCCGCGTCATCGCCGATCATGTCGGCGGCGGCTTCGGCTCCAAGGGCGCCCTCGGCGTCGAGACCATTGCCGCGATCGAGCTTTCGCGCGCCGCGAAAGCGCCGGTGAAGGTCGCGCTCGACCGGGAAGAAGAGCTTTCGGTGACCGGCTATCGCCCGGCCGCCGAGGTCAAGCTCGCGCTGCTGCCTTCCGCGCAAGGCAATCTGAAGGCTTTATCATTGACCGCCCATGCCGATACCGGCGCTGCGATCAACTCGACCATCGCGGCGCTGGCGCGCCTGATCTATCCGGCGGAGGCCAAGGAGCTGGCGGATTTCGACGTCATCAGCAACCTGCCGCCCGGTGCGCCGTTCCGCGGGCCCGGCGGGCCGCCGATGGCGTTCGCGCTCGAGCAGGCGGTCGACGAAGCAGCACTGCGCCTGCAAATCGACCCGATCGCGCTGCGCAAACGCTGGGACATCGATCCTAACCGCCAGCGATTATACGATTGGGCTGAAAACCTCGAGGTCTGGCGCAACCGGAAAGCGGCCTCGGCACAAACCGGCCGCTACCGCAGGGGCGTCGGTGCCGCCACCGGATACTGGCTCTATATCTGGCAACCCGGATCATCCATCGAACTCGCCATCAAGAACGGACGCCTGGTCGCGAGCACGGCGGTGCAGGATATCGGCACCGGCACGCGGACCGTGATCGCCAATACGGTGGCGCGCGAATTCGCACTGGAGCCGCAGGACATCGAGGTTCGAATCGGAGATTCGAATCTGCCGGAGGGGCCGGGCTCGGGCGGCAGCCGGGTCACCGCCTCGATCGTGCCGCCGACCCTGCTCGCCGTTCAAAAGCTGAAAGCGGCGATCGAACGAACCGCGGCGCGGCCGCCGGTCGCGGGCTCCAACGCGCCATGGCGCGAGCTGATCGCCGCCTCCCCCGATCTCACCGTGTCGGCCGTGCGGCCGAAGGACGGCAGGAACACCGCGCCTGGAATCCAGTCGCCACTGAAGCAGGCGGGATTCATGGGCATGGTGTTTGGCTGGATGCTGCGCTATTTCAACAATCTCGCGGTCGGTGCGGGCGTGCCGAGTTCGGTGCAGGTGATCGAAGTCGAAGTCGATACCTGGCTCGGGCATGTGCGCGTCCTCAACGCGCACACCGGCATTGCGATCGGCAAGCTCGCAAGCCCAGCGCTGGCGCGAAGCCAGGCGGCGGGCTCGCTCATCCAGGGCATCGGCTACGCGCTTTACGAAGCGCGCGAAACCGATCCGAGAAGCGGCCACATCCTCACCTCGGGGATGGAGGATTATCGGATTCCCGGCATCGCCGACACGCCGCGGCTCGACGTACATTTCGACGAGGCCGGCTTCGATCACGTGCCGGGCGGCAGCGTCGGCATCGGCGAGGTCGCGACCGTGCCGACCTCGCCGGCGATCGCCAATGCCATCTGCAACGCGATCGGCGTCAGGCCGACCGAGATTCCGATCCGGCCCGACCGGCTGCTCGCCGCGCTCAAAGGGAGGGCCGCCGCATGAATCCGGCATTGATGACATTATCGGCCGCAGCGCCGGAATTCCGCGCTGCCGGCACTGATCTTTCCGAAAGGCGGCGCAGCGGCGTCTCAAAAGGCCCGCTGATCGACATCGCATCCGCTGAAGACACCGGGATCGCGTGGGGCGCCGAAGGTGCTGCGACCATCGGCGCGTTCACGACCATCGCAACGATCGCAGCCGACGCACGCATCGTGCAAACCTATCCGGGTCTCGCGGCGGCCGCGCAGGGCCTTGCGACGCCGCAGATCCGGCATCTGGCCACCATTGGAGGTAATCTCGCGCAGCGTTCGCGCTGCTGGTATTTTCGCAATCCGCACATCGATTGCCTGAAGAAGGGCGGCGCCGATTGCCCCGCCCGCGACGGCAACCATCTCTACGGCGTGGCGTTCGATCTCGGCCCCTGCGTCGCGCCGCATCCGTCCACCATGGCGGCGGCGCTGCTGGCTTGCGAGGCGACTATCGCCACCGATCGCCGCGGCGATCTCTCGATCGCGAGCCTGCTCGGTGACGGCTCCAACGGCCAAGCGGACCATGCGCTCGCATCCGGCGAAATGATCCGGAGGATCGTGCTCAAAACCCCGCTTGCCGGCGAACGCGCGGCGTACAAGCGCGCGATCAGCCGCAGCTACGCCGAGTGGCCGCTTGTCGAGGTCTGCGCCCGCGCGGTTATTACGGACGGCGTGTTCCAGTTCGTCCGCATCGCCGCCGGAGGCATCGCGCCGGTGCCGCTTCGGCTCTCGGCGTCGGAAGCAGCGCTTAAGGGCAAGCCGGCGA
>JBATYU010000854.1:0-11936 GCA_049674245.1 Bradyrhizobium sp.
GTGCGCAGCGCCCCCTCCGGCTTTAGCAGCAGACGTCTGGCGATCGCGCGCGGTGATCAGTTCTTTCTGGAGCTTCGACCGTTCGTCGGCCGTCATCGCAGGCTTCTCTCGCTTGGGCGGCAGATCTTCTACCGGGAGATAATCGCTTGTTTTCGGAAGCGCACCTGCCTCAGCCCGCGCGTCCATCAGTGATGAGCCAGCAGTTGAAGTCGCGCACCCGCCAAGCGAGAGGCCCGACAGCAACAGCGCTGCCGTAGCCAACGACGTGGTTCTTCCATCCTTCGACATCAACGCTCAACATGCACTCAGGGACCGTCATTCTGTTCCGCCAGCATTGCGGGCCAATTGTGACCATTAGCCAGATGGCGCAGGACCGAAGCCCCGCGCATCAGCCGCCGAAAACCTGTCCCGCGCCCGATCCTGGTGCCGGTGCTGGACTGAGCGGCGCGCCACCAACTGAGACAGGACCCATAGGCTTGGGCAGTCGAGAGACGTTTTTGGTCGACGTCCTGACAACCCGGGCCCGAGCCTTTGACTGTGGAATGGTGGAGGTCGTCAGCGGCGTCACCGCATTTTGCAGATAGTCTACTCGCGCCATTGGCGAGGAGAGTTGATTGGATATTCTTTTCAGATCCGTCTGCTGAGCTGTGAAATTCTGCCTAAGGGATTCCAGAGTAGCCGCACCTTGCAGCAACATAGCTGCGTTTTGCTGCAGAACGACTCCATTCTGCTGAAGCGCAGCTGAATTTGTTGGGACGACTGAATATCCTTTAGCGCGGCGGTGACGGTGGGATCTGGTATTGGCGCTGAAGCCGTCGCGCGTGAAAACAGTTCAGCGGAGCTACTGAAATTCGGCAGAGCAATATTGAAGTTCGGCAAAGCATATATGGCCGCCGCACCAATGGCGACCAAGGCCGATATGGACGCAACTATAGCCGGCATTCGGCTGGACCGCCTGTTTAGTGCTGCAGGCTGTTTGTCGAGTTGCGTCTCTTTATTCAGTGTCTCAGCTTGTGGTTCTTTTTCTGGTGTCTCAGCCACCTGCGTTCGCCTCGGATCAATGAAACAAGGACAGAGCCGTCGCTGGATGGTCCACGCGGACGGCTGTGTGTACCGAAAACCTTATCCGAGTTGATGACGTGATGGAATCGCCTAAGCTGGCGGAATGATCGGGCTGTTCTGTTTCGCTCTGGCCGTCCTGGCCTCGCCATTCAAGTCGAAGTTACGGCTTCAAGCTGAGAACGCGGTGCTTCGACATCAGTTGATTGTTTTGAGGCGTAGCCTGCATGGTCGCGTCCGGTTCACGAACCATGATCGCTGGTTCCTCATCCAGCTGTATCGCTGGTTCCCATCAATCCTGCAGGTTCTCACAGTCATCCAGCCGAGACGCTCGTGCGTTGGCACGAGGCGGGCTTTCCTTGCTACTGGCGTCGGAACTCCTGCCCATTGGGAGGGCGACCGCAGATCGACGCGGAGCTGCGCGATGCCGCGTTCTCGATTTGCGAATATAATGTTCGGGCCGACGACGATTGCCAGGAGGTGTACGCATGAGCGCACAATGGAAGTATCAAATACGAATCTATCTCGATGGGCACCTCGCCGAAGCTGCGCGATTCGACCCGGGCAGCCAAAAGCTCAAGGGGCTGTCTAGCGTGCTGGCCAAACACCGCGCAAAGTTGAGATGCCAGTTCGATCTATTTGCTGAGTATGTAGCTGAGGCGGAGAGGGTGGGAACTGAAGACTATCATCTTTACGAATGGACCAAGGCGACGATCGAAGATCCTATAAAAAGAGCAAAATATATAGAATCATTTTCGCTTTACGTCGACGATCAAGAAGTCTACGCGAAGGAAATTGCCGACGCGCTTGAAGCCGACCTGACGCCATTGGTGGAGAACGGCCAGATTAAAAAACTATCAAAACATGATAGTAATCCGGCAAACAACCCTCAGCCACCCGCGCGAACTCAGAGATAGCAGGGCGTATACTATTTTGGATTGGACCTGGGTTGCCGGTGAGGTACAAGGACGCCGGCTTACGGAAATTCACCGGCAGAAGATGGAATCGCCTAAGCTGGCGGAATGATCGAACTATTGTGTTTCATCCTGGCCGTCTTGGCCTCGCCATTCAAGTCGAACACCCGGCTTGAGGCTGAGAATGCCGCGCTCCGACATCAGTTGATTGTTTTGCGGCGCAAAGTGAAGGGCCGGGCGCACCTTACGAACAACGATCGCTGGTTCTTTATTCAGATGTATCGATGGTTTCCATCAATTCTGGAGGTCCTCGCGATCATCCGCCCCGAGACGCTCGTGCATTGGCATCGGGCAGGCTTTCGCCATTATTGGCGCTGGAAGTCGCGCTCTCCGGGAGGGCGGCCGCACATCGAGACGGACCTGCGCGCGCTGATCCGGCGGATGAGTGTCGAAAATCCTCTCTTGGGCGCGCCTCGCATTCACGGAGAACTCCTCAAGCTCGGGTTTGAGGTCGCCCAATCAAGCGTCGCCAAGTATATGGTCAAGAGGCGTGGACCGCCGAGCCAGGAATGGCGAACCTTCCTGAGTAACCACGCGCCTGACATTGCCGCCATGGACTTTTTTGTTGTTCCCACCATCGGCTTCGATCTGCTCTATGGCTTCGTCATCATGCGGCTCGATCGTAGGGACCTCGTCTGGATCAACGTCACAGCCAACCCGACAGCGGAGTGGGTTGCACGTCAGATAACCGAGGCCTTTCCTTGGGATGGGGCCCCGCGTTACATGATCCGAGACCGAGATCGGATCTACGGCACCGTCGTCGCACGCCGATTGCGCACCATGGGCATTCCCGACAAGCCCACTGCACCAGCCTCACCTTGGCAGAACGGCTTTGCCGAACGGCTGATCGGATCGATCCGGCGCGAGTGTTTGGATCACGTCATTGTTTTGGGCGAGGCACATATGCGCCGCATTCTGAAATCAGCTTGGCTGATCAGGAGGGACACCGTGACCCACCAGGGAGCAGAGTCTACACCGGGGGTCAGTGCATGTGCGTCCAGACCAAGTAGCGATGGGCCAACGACAGACGAACTCCGCGTCTCGGTCCTATACGGATGATGGCGCGGTTCGCGCGGAGCCGGGCGCTCGGACGGACCGCGGCCGCGGATTGGTTCGTGTCGCGCTTCCCGCAAAAGGACCAGGTCGTGACCGTTGGCTGAGTCGCAGCGAAGCGGCAGCGCTGCTATGGGCGTGCTGGCGATACCGCGAAGTCCAGACTCGGCACCGCGGACCTTTCAAGAACCAAAAAATTGAGACGGGCAAGCGCCCGCTTCGTCACATCGCACGCTTTATTTTGATCGGTCTCTATACCGGCACTCGCGCCGGCTCGATTGCGTCGGCGTCACCGTACCGCGAGAGCGGCCGATCGTTCGTGGATCTCGAAAACGGCATCTTTTATCGGCTCGCTCAGGGGCGGCGTCCGACCAAGAAGCGGCAGCCGCCAGCACCAATTCCCGACCGATTGCTCACTCACATGCGGCGCTGGGTCAGAACGGGGGCAATCGTATCGCACTTCGTCGAATTCAACGGTGCGGCCGTAAAATCCGTCAAGTCGGGGTTCCGAAGCGCCGTTGGAATCGCCAAGCTGTCCACCGAAGCGGGCAAAGTCACTCCACACACCTTAAGGCACACGGCCGCAACCTGGCTGATGCAGCGTGGCGCAGATCCGTGGAAAGCGGCAGGATTTCTTGGGATGTCGGTCGAGGTGTTGCTCGATACCTACGGCCACCACCATCCAGAGTTCTTGCGCGAGGCGGCGACCGTCATCACGACGAAACCAAGCAAGAACATCGTATCTGGGGTTGATCCCGGGGTTGACTTGGCCGCTTATCGTGAAAGAAGACAAAAAGCCTAAGGAGATCATGGTCGGAGTGGCAGGATTTGAACCTGCGACCCCTGCGTCCCGAACGCAGTGCTCTACCGGACTGAGCCACACTCCGACTAAGAAGGCGGCTTATAGCCTTCGGATTCGGCTACCGCAAGAAGCGGAATTGAGGACTTAAATCCCGGTGAATGTGGGGCTTAAAACGCAGATTCTGCCCGTGGACGAGGCCGCGCTCGCGGTCGCGGCGCGCGTGCTCGCGCAAGGCGGCCTGGTCGCGTTCCCGACCGAGACGGTCTATGGCCTCGGCGCCGATGCCACCAATCCTGCGGCCATCGCACGGCTCTATCAGGCCAAGGGCCGCCCCTCCTTCAACCCGCTGATCGCCCATGTCTTTGATCTCAAGGCAGCGCGGCGGATCGGCGGCTTCGACGCGGCGGCCTTGCTGCTTGCCGAGGCGTTCTGGCCGGGGCCGCTGACGCTGGTGCTGCCAAAGACGAGCAATTGCGCGGTCGCCGATCTCGCTACCGCCGGCCTCGACACCGTCGCGATCCGTATTCCCGCGCACAAGGTGGCACGGCAAATCCTGCGTGCGTTCGGCGGCGCAGTGGTCGCGCCCTCGGCCAACCTTTCGGGCCACGTCTCGCCGACGACGGCGCTGCACGTGCAAAGCGATCTGGAGGGCAGGATCGATCTCATCATCGATGGCGGCCCGGTCGAGGTCGGCGTCGAATCCACCATTATCGGGTGCTTCGAGGCCCCACAGCTGCTGCGGCCGGGCGGCGTGCCGCGCGACCTGGTTGAGCGCGTGCTCGGCCACGCGCTCGAGCAACCCTCCCCCGATGCCGAAAGCGATACCGTCAAGCCGCCAGCGCCGGGCATGCTGGGCTCGCATTACGCGCCGCGCTCGCGCCTGCGGCTCAATGCGGCGAAGGTCGAGGCGGGTGAAGCATTGTTGGCGTTTGGGCCCGCGATGCCAGAGGGCGCAGATGGCGCGAAGGCCGTCATGAACTTGTCCACGCGCGGCGATCTTGTCGAGGCCGCCGCCAATCTTTTCGGTTATCTTCGCGCGCTCGACGCAAGAGCCGCGCGCGCGATTGCGGTGATGCCTATTCCGCAGGACGGTTTGGGCGAAGCCATCAATGACCGGCTGCGCCGCGCGGCGATGGGACGGGAATGACCGGGAATACAATAATGAATATCGCAAAGCCCGCTGTACCTCCGCTCTCGCCCGAATTGATCGCCAAATTCCGCGGCATCGTCGGCGACAAATATGCGGTGACCGACGCCGCCGATATCGCGCCCTACCTCACCGAGGAGCGTGACCTGTTTCACGGCCGCTCTCCCCTGGTGTTGCGGCCGGGCTCGGCGGCGGAAGTCTCCTCGATTTGCAAGCTCGCCAGCGCGCACAGAATCGCGCTGGTCCCGCAAGGCGGCAACACCGGCCTGGTCGGCGGGCAGACGCCGCATCATGGCGAGGTCGTGGTCTCGACGCGCCGGATGGACAAAATCCGCGAGGTCGATGCCGCCTCCAACACCATGACCTGCGAGGCCGGCGTGGTGCTGCAGGTCGCCCAACAGCGCGCCGCCGAAGTCGACCGGCTGTTTCCGCTGGCGCTGGCGGCGGAAGGAAGCTGCACCAGCGGCGGCAATCTCTCCACCAATGCCGGCGGCACCAGCGCGCTCGCCTATGGCGTGGCGCGCGAGATGGCGCTCGGGATCGAAGTGGTGCTGGCCGACGGGCGGATCTTGAATCTGCTATCGAAACTGAAAAAGGACAACACCGGCTACGATCTGCGCAACCTCTTCATCGGCGCCGAAGGCACGCTCGGCATCATCACCACGGCAACGCTAAAGCTGTTTCCAAAGCCGCGTGCGATCGAGACCGCCTATGTCGGCCTGAAGTCGCCGGCGCAGGCGCTAAAACTGCTGTCGATCTCGCAAACCGAGGCCGCCGGCACGCTGACCAGCTTTGAATTGCTGTCCGAGGGCGCGCTCGATTTCTCGATCCGCCACGGCATCGACGTGCGCGATCCCCTCTCAAGCAAGCATCGCTGGTACGTGCTGATGGAATTGTCGTCGCCGCGCGATGATGCGCGTGACACGCTGGAAGCGATTTTGGCCAACGCAATGGAGGCCGGCATCGTCGACGACGCCGTGATCGCCGCGAACTTGAGCCAGCGCCAGGCGTTCTGGAAGCTGCGCGACGAGATGTCGCCGGCGCAGAAGCCGGAGGGCGGCTCGATCAAGCATGATATTTCGGTCCCCGTCGCCGCGGTCCCCGATTTCATCGAACAGGCCGATGCCGCGGTCAAAAAACTGATCCCGGGTTCGCGGCCAGTGCCGTTCGGCCATCTCGGCGACGGCAACATCCACTATAATGTCAGCCAGCCGATCGGCGGCGATACCGCGGATTTCATGAGCCGCTGGCACGAGGTCAACGTGATCGTGTTCGACATCGTGCTGCGGATGGGCGGGTCGATCTCCGCCGAGCATGGCATCGGCGTGCTCAAGCGCGATGAACTTCCCGATGTGAAGGACAAGGTCGCAATCGAGCTGATGCGCGCGATCAAGGCGATGCTCGATCCGCTCGGCATCATGAACCCGGGCAAGGTGCTGTGAAGGCGGTGGATGCCGCCGAGGATTGGCTGCGCCGGGCCGGCACTCTTGCTCGTTGTGGTTGAGTCTATCGTCAAACCCATGTTAAAGTAATATTTTCAGATATTCATTGGGAGGGTCAGTTGAACCTCGTCGACAATATCAGGACCTGGTCCGACCTCAACGAGGCGCTGTTTTCCGAGACTTACAACGAGACAATAAAGCGGCATCGATCGACCTTCGCCTATCGGGGCGTGAATGTGCACAGCTACCCGCTGGCGAACGGTTGATGCGGTTGGGCACGCCATATGAGAAGCTTGAGGAAAATCTGATCAAGCAATTCAAGAAGTACGCGCATGACAATGTTGTCGAACGCGATACAGAGTGGCACTGGCTCAGCATTGCCCAGCATCACGGGCTTCCAACGCGGCTGCTCGACTGGACCTATTCTCCATTCGTCGCGCTGCACTTTGCGACCAGCTCCGTTGACGACTTCGACAAGGATGCTGCGGTTTGGAAAATAAACTATGCCGATGCTCACGCCCTGCTGCAAAACAAGTATC
This sequence comes from Bradyrhizobium sp., assembly GCA_049674245.1. Lineage (GTDB taxonomy): Bacteria > Pseudomonadota > Alphaproteobacteria > Rhizobiales > Xanthobacteraceae > Bradyrhizobium. The sequence goes on from JBATYU010000854.1 coordinate 7,017, forward strand.
GAATGATCCTCAAGGAATTCGGATCGACGATTTTTTCGGTTGATGCGTTGGCCGAAAGTATCGAGAATCTGAAAGTGCTCAGCGACTTGCACGCGGACAATTTCGATGTCGCTGTATTTTTCGAACCGCCCGCAATCGACGAGCGGATCGTAAACCAGTTTGCCTATTTTTCCGCGTTGAGCGATCCATATATTACGATGGACGCCTGGTTCGAGATGCCACACGTGAAAGGAAAAGTTTCCATCACAAAGATTATAGTTCCATCCAAACTGAAATGGGAAATTCGCGACAAGCTTGATCAATCGAACATCAACGAGAGAGTGCTGATGCGCGGCCTTGACGGTCTATGCGCGTGGTTGAAACGACATTACAAGCCGGCATCGTGAGTCCAGGATTTGGGATGGGCAAAGGCATTGCTGAATCAAAACAAACTCCCCTGCCCGTCATCGGAGGCCGCCGGCGCCGGCTTGCGCGGGGCTTTCCTAATAGCCTTCTTGGCGGGCTGCGGCGCTTCCTCGACAAACCTCTCCTGATCGGTGATCGGCAGGACCAGTTGCGCATCGTCGTTGGCGGTGTGATTGACCCGCATCGACACCTGATGCCAGGCGAACTCGCCGGGCTTGGGACCGGTCAACAGCCCCATCGCGGTCTCGACATCGTTGGCGGCGCAATCGAGCCAACGTTCGAAATCTTGCGGAGCGATCGTCACCGGCACGCGATGATGCAGCACGGCGAGGTCGGGGCTTGCGGGCGCCGTGACGATCGCGACGCTATCCATCTCCTCGCCGTTCGGGCCCACCCAGGTTTCCGCGAGCGCGGCAAAGCCGATCGGACGACGCTCGACGTGATGGATGAAGTAGGGTCGCTTGCGGCCACCGGCATTCTGCCATTCGTAGTAGCCGTCAGCCGGAACCAGGCAGCGCCGCCGCTTGATCGCGTTCTTGAACGCGGGCTTGTTCTGCACCGTTTCGGAACGGGCATTGAACATCAGCGAGATTTGGCGGGGGTCCTTGGTCCAGGCCGGTATCAGGCCCCAGCGCATCAGCCTAAAATGCCGGCCGCCGTTCTCCAGGAAAACCACGGGGACGGGTTGTGTCGGCGCAATATTATGTCTGGGCGGGAAATTCGGCTGTTCGACATAGCCAAAGGCCTTCCGCAAGGCCGCCGGGGGTGAGGTTATGACGAAGCGTCCGCACATTCTCCGACCAAAATAGGCGTCCGTTCAGCCCCTTTTAACCCCCGGTGCTAAGACTGGGGCCGATGTCCTTGATGGCCTCCCCACCCGCGCGAGCCGATCGCCAAACGCCGCGACCGACGGACCCCGAAGCGGAGGCCCGCGCGGCGGCATTGCGGGCGGCCAACATCAACCCGCGCACCGGGCTCGCCACCGACTACCTCAATCATTTCAACGAAGCTATCATGCTGCTTGAGATGATACCTGACATGCCGGAATGCGCGGAAGATTTTCTGACCTGGTGCCCATTGTCCTATTGCGAGCACTTCATGGCCTCCAACTTCAAGGCGCGCGACCTCGCGATCGAAGCCTATGAGGCGGCGGACACGAGGATCCGCGCCGAGTTCGACAATCTCACCAGCACCATGACCTCGATCCTGACCGCGGTCGGCGCGGCGATGCGTGAAACCCAGCGCGACAAGACCCGCGCCGTCCTCGCCGAGCAGGCAACCGGCTGGGTCAAGCCGCTGGTCGCGCTGGCCGGCGGCATCATCAATGGCGGCAATAAAGCCGACGTCGAAACCATCATGGCCGGTAAATGACCGCCGTAGCGGCAGCCGTTGGTCCGCAACATCCCCAGCTCGCCGTCAGCGGCGCGATCTTCCGCGATGACAAGGTCCTTCTGGTGCGCCGCGCGCGCTCGCCCGGCAAAGGTTTCTATTCGCTGCCCGGCGGGCGGGTCGAATTCGGCGAATCCCTGCATACAGCCCTGCACCGCGAAGTCGACGAAGAGACCGGGCTCAGAATCGAAATTGTCGGGCTCGCCGGCTGGCGCGAGGTGCTGCCGACGACAGGCGGCGGCGGACATTATCTGATCATGTCGTTCGCGGCGCGCTGGGCGGCCAGGGAGGTCGTCCTGAACGACGAGCACGACGATTTCAGGTGGCTTTCACCCGAAGGCTTGGGCGATCTCAAGCTCACCGGTGGCCTCCAGGACGTGATTGCGGCCGCCTCACTTCTGATCCAGCCCTAGTCTTGTCGGGTCTTCCCGCCTTGCTTCCAGCGCATTTGAGAGGCTATCACGCAGGGCACATGTCCAAGTACTTTCTGGCCGCACTTATCGCTATTTCCGCATGCAACCCCTGCCCCGCACGGGCCCAGGACGCGGCTGCGCCATTTGACGGCGACCTGCAGCGGCTGGCCGAGATTCTCGGCACGTTGCACTATCTGCGCGGCATTTGCGGCACCAATGAAGGCGGCAAATGGCGGAACGAGATGCAGGCGCTGATCGACGCCGAAACCCCCTCCGGCGACCGCCGCGCGCGCATGATCGCGGGCTTCAACCGCGGCTATAACGGGTTCCAACAGACCTATCGGACCTGCACGCCGGCAGCCACCGTTGCGATCCGCCGCTATATCGAGGAAGGCTCGAAAATCTCGCGCGATCTGACGGCGCGTTACGCCAATTAATACTGCAAATTCTGGGCTTTGAGCTGACCGATTGATCTTGTTCGGCGCCGTTAACCTTTCCTAAAGAAGTGGTCTAGGCGGCCGCGGCCTGCATGCTACACCTCGCGCGTCCGATGCGATTCGTCCTGGATCGCGAACACCGCCTGTTGCGTGAATGAACCCTCCAGCGACCTTCGGCTTCGCCCGTGATCCGCTGCCCGACAACGAGCAGAAGCAGGCGGCACTGAGCTATCTCAACGAGGCCTGGGCCGAAGCGCGTCACGATGGCGTCGACGGCGATTGCCTGGCGCAGGCCAGCCTGTTCGCCGCATTCGCCGAACTGGTCGCTACCTACGGCGAAGACGCCGTGGCAAGATTCGTGGAAGGCCTTCCCACCCGCGTTCGTAACGGCGAATTTTCCATCGCGCTCGCGAAGCAATAGGCTTCACGCCCGCAGCGTCTCCAGAAACCGCACCGGCTCCCCTAGCGAGGGCGCCACAACTTCGCCCTGCCACATCACCCGGGCCCCGCGCAGAAAAGTGCCGACCGGCCACCCCTTGACGCGGTTGCCGTCATAGGGCGTCCAGCCCGCGCGCGAGGCAATCCATTTGTTGGTGATGGTCTCGCTGCGCTTGAGATCGACGATCGTAAAGTCGGCATCGTAGCCGGCGGCGATCCGGCCCTTGCAGGCGATGTTGTAGAGCCGCGCCGGGCCGGCGCTGGTGAGATCGACGAAGCGCGCCAGCGACAACCGCCCGGCATTGACGTGATCGAGCATCACGGGCACCAGCGTCTGCACCCCGGTCATGCCGGAGGGTGAGGCCGGATAGGTTTTTGCCTTTTCTTCCAATGTATGCGGCGCATGATCGGAACCGAGTATGTCGATGATGCCCTGCTCGATGCCGCGCCAGATCTCGTCGCGGTGCTCGGCTGAGCGCACCGGCGGATTCATTTGCGCGAGGGTGCCGAGCCGCTCGTAACATTCCGGCGCCACCAGAGTCAGATGATGTGGCGTCGCTTCGCACGACGCCACATCCTTGTGATCCCTTAAAAATTCGATCTCCTGCTTGGTTGAGATGTGCAGCACGTGAATGCGCTTTCCACTCTCGCGGGCGAGCGTGACCAGGCGTTGCGTCGCCATCAGCGCCGCGGTCTCGTCCCGCCAGACCGGATGCGAGCGGGGGTCGCCCTCGACGCGCAATGCCTTGCGATCGTTGAGACGATATTCATCCTCGGCATGAAATGCGGCGCGCCGTCGGATCACCTTGAAGATCCGGCGCAGGCTTTCGTCATCCTCTACCAACAGCGCGCCGGTGGAGGAGCCGATGAACACCTTGACGCCGGCGCAGCCGGGTGCGCGTTCCAGTTCCGGTAAATCTTGAACGTTCTCGCGGGTGCCGCCGATGAAGAACGCGAAATCGCAATGCATGCGGTGGCGGCCACGCTTGACCTTGTCTGAAAACGCCGCTTCCGTGACGGTCAAGGGATCGGTGTTCGGCATTTCGAACACTGCGGTGACGCCGCCCATCACGGCGCTGCGCGATCCGGTCTCCAGATCCTCTTTTTGCGTCAGGCCCGGCTCGCGAAAATGCACCTGGGTATCGATCACGCCGGGCAGGACGTGCAGGCCCTTGCAGTCGACGATCTTGGCGGCGGTGGCATTGCCCAGCCCGCCGATCGCGGCGATACGGCCGCCGGAGATACCGATGTCGCGCACCCCCTCGCCGTCCTGATTGACCACGGTGCCGGATTTGAGAATGGTATCAAATCGTTGATTCATTGGTCCTCAGCGCCCGCTTTAGGGGGATTGGAGGTCGCGGCGGGCCTTGTTCGCGGTATCTTAGCGCCTTACGTTGCCACGTGATATCCGCTAGTTCCATTTCAACAAGAACTTCAAGAGCAACCTTCCATGAAAGCAGCGTTTCTTCCCGACCGGGGCGCGGTCAAGGTCTCTGGCGAGGATGCACGCAACTTTCTCAACGGCCTTGTCACGACGGACGTGACTCAGCTCGCGCCGGGTCTCGGCCGGTTCGGCGCGCTATTGACGCCGCAGGGCAAGATCATCGTCGATTTCCTGATCACCGAGGCTCCCAGCGGCCATGGCGGCGGTTTCCTGATCGACTGCCCGCGCGCACTCGCACAATCGCTCGCCACCAAGCTCGGCTTCTATAAGCTACGGGCCAAGGTCACCGTGGAGAATCTTTCGGATAGGCTCGGTGTAATCGCCGCCTGGGACGGCGATTTTGCGATGAAACCCGATCTCGCCTTTGCCGATCCGAGGGCCGACGCGCTGGGCT
>JBATYU010000855.1:0-5019 GCA_049674245.1 Bradyrhizobium sp.
GCGGCGCGCAGCGCGCGCTCGAGCTCGTGGGCGGCGAGGCGACCTTGATCGACGAAAGCTATAACGCCAATCCGGCATCGATGGCGGCGGCGCTGAACGTGCTGGGAAAAGCCGCGATCGGCGCGCATGGCCGCCGCATCGCAGTGCTCGGCGATATGCTCGAACTCGGCCCGGCCGGCCCCTCGCTGCATCGCGGGCTGCTCGAGGCCATCAAGGCCAATCACGTCGATCTCGTATATTGCTGCGGTCCGCTGATGCGCAACTTGTGGGACGCGCTTTCGGCGGGTAAACGGGGCGGCTATGCCGAGAATGCGGCTGGTCTCGAAGCGCAGGCCGTGTCAGCTATTCGCGCGGGCGACGCGATCATGATCAAGGGATCGCTCGGCTCGAAGATGAAGACGATTGTGAACGCGCTCGAGAAGCGTTTTCCCGGCAACGCCGCGCATGACGAAGCCACGGTATAGGGCGGACTGAATGTTTTACTGGCTGATCGAGCTTTCCAATACCGTTCCCGGTTTCGGCGCGTTTCGCTCGCTGCTCAACGTTTTCCGTTACATCACCTTCCGCACCGGCGGGGCGGTGGCGACCGGAGCCTTGTTCGTGTTCCTGTTCGGCCCCTGGATCATCGATCACTTGCGGCTTCGCCAGGGCAAGGGCCAGCCGATCCGCACCGACGGCCCGCAATCGCATATCATCTCGAAGAAGGGCACGCCGACCATGGGCGGCCTGATGATTCTGTCCGGGCTCGTCGTGTCGACCGTGTTGTGGGCCAATCCGCTCAACCCTTACGTCTGGATCGTGCTCGCGGTGACGCTCGGCTTCGGCTTCGTCGGCTTCTATGACGATTATCTGAAGGTGACCCAGCAAAGCCATGGCGGCTTCGCCGGCCGCTCCCGCCTTGCCATCGAGGCGATCATCGCGCTCGCCGCTTGCTATGCGCTGGTCAAGCTTGGGCGCGATGTGTCGTCGACCTCGCTGGCGGTTCCGTTCCTGAAAGACGTGATCATCAATTTCGGCTGGTTCTTCGTGATCTTCGGCGCGTTCGTGATCGTCGGCGCCGGCAATGCGGTGAACCTGACCGACGGTCTCGACGGGCTTGCGATCGTGCCCGTGATGATCGCGGCGGCGAGTTTTGGCATGATCGCGTATCTTGCCGGCAACGTGGTATTTTCGGATTACCTGCAGATCAGCTATGTCGCCGGCACCGGCGAACTCGCGGTGCTCTGCGGCGCCGTGCTCGGCGCCGGCCTCGGAGTCCTCTGGTTCAACGCGCCGCCGGCCTCGATCTTCATGGGCGATACCGGCTCGCTTGCGCTCGGCGGCATGCTCGGCTCGATCGCGGTGGCGGTCAAGCACGAGATCGTCCTGGCGGTGATCGGCGGGCTGTTCGTGCTGGAAGCGGTTTCGGTGATCGTGCAGGTGGCCTCGTTCAAGCTCACCGGAAAACGCATTTTCAAGATGGCGCCGCTGCATCATCATTTCGAGCAACTGGGCTGGACCGAGCCGCAGATCGTGATCCGGTTCTGGATCATCTCGGTGATGTTGGCGCTCGCCGGCCTCGCCACGCTGAAACTGCGATGATCGCGGTCACTTCCTTCGCCGGCAAGACGGTCGCGGTGTTCGGCCTCGGCGGCTCGGGGCTGGCGAGCTGCCATGCTCTGAAAGCGGGCGGGGCGAAAGTGATTGCGGGCGACGATGATGCCGACAACCTCGCCAAGGCGGCCCAAGCCGGTTTCATCACCGCGGATCTGCGTAACCTTTCCTGGGCGAATTTCGCCGCGCTGATATTGACGCCCGGCGCACCGTTGACCCACCCGAACCCGCACTGGAGCGTCCTGATGGCGCGGCAGGCCGGCGTCGAGGTGATCGGCGACATCGAATTATTCTGCCGCGAGCGGCGGCGCCATGCCCCGGATGCGCCGTTCGTCGCGATCACCGGCACCAACGGCAAATCCACCACCACGGCGCTGATCGCGCATCTGATGCGCTTTGCGGGCTACGACACCCAGATGGGCGGCAATATCGGCACCGCGATCCTGTCGCTGGAGCCGCCACGGATGGGGCGGGTCCACGTCATCGAGATGTCGTCCTATCAGATCGATCTCGCGCCCTCGCTCGATCCGAGCACGGGCATCTTGCTCAACATCAGCGAAGATCATATCGATCGCCACGGCACGCTTGCGCATTACGCTGCGGTGAAGCAGCGGCTGGTTGCCGGCGTGCAGCCGGAAGGCACCGCGATCGTCGGCGTCGATGACGGTTTTAGCCGCAACATCGCCGATCGCATCGATCGCGCCGGTACGCGCGTGGTCCGCATCTCCGTGAAGAATCCCTTGCCCGACGGCATCTATCTCGAGCGCGAAACCATCGTGCGCGCCGCCGGCGGCGCGCGCAGCGAGATTGCGAGACTTGGCGGCATCGGTTCGCTGCGCGGCCTGCACAACGCGCAGAACGCGGCCTGCGCCGCAGCCTGTGCGCTGGCGATGGGTATCGGCATCGATGTGTTGCAAAACGGCTTGCGCAGCTTTCCCGGCCTCGCGCATCGCATGGAACAGGTCGGCAGGCGCGGCAACGTGCTGTTCGTCAACGACTCCAAGGGCACCAATGTCGATGCGGCGGCGCACGCGCTGTCGTCCTTCTCCGACATCTTCTGGATCGCCGGCGGCAAACCAAAACTCGGCGGCATCACCGGCCTGACCGAATATTTTCCGCGTATCCGTAAAGCCTATCTGATCGGCGAGGCCGCCCAGGAATTTGCCGCGACCCTCGGCGATCGCGTTCCGCACGAGATTTCGGAAACCCTCGATGTCGCGGTGGCGAGCGCCGCGCGCGACGCCGAAGCATCAGGGCTCGCCGATCCGGTGGTGCTGCTGTCGCCGGCTTGCGCCTCGTTCGACCAGTACCGCAATTTCGAAATCCGCGGCGCCGCCTTCCGCGACCTCGTGACCGCGCTGCCCGGCGTCAGGCCGGTGGTGTGAGGATTGCGTGTCCCGGACGCGGTGCGGCGTTCTTCACGCTGCTCCGCAGAGCCGGGACCCATCTTTTTTCACCATGCACGTGATGGGCCCCGGATCAGCAGCGCACCGCAAGAGCGCTGCGCTGCATCCGGGGTACGGCGATCACCATGTTCGAAACATCCCGATTCCATTAACCCTTCGGAAACCATCCTGGGCGACCAATGGCAGACACCCCTGTTGGTTGGGAACGCCCATGCTCTCCCGTGAAGAACGCAACCCGCTTTCCGATTGGTGGTGGACCGTGGACAAGCTGCTGCTCGGGGCGATCATTGCCCTGATGCTGGCGGGGATCATTCTTTCGCTCGCGGCGAGCCCGCCGGTGGCGACCCGGATCGGTCTCGACCCCTTCCATTTCTTCAATCGCCATGTGCTGTTCCTGCTGCCGTCTTTCATCGTGCTGGTCGGCGTGTCCTTTATGTCGCCGCGCCAGATCCGGCGCAGCGCGCTGATCGTGTTCGCGATCTCGATCGCGCTGATCGTGGCGACGTTGTTGATCGGCCCCGAGGTGAAGGGCTCGCGGCGCTGGATCACCCTGATCGGCGTCAACATCCAGGCATCCGAATCTGCCAAACCCGCCTTTGTCGTGATGGCGGCATGGCTGTTTGCGGAATCGACCAAGCGCCCGGAAATGCCGGCGACCTCGATGGCGCTGGTGCTGTTGATGATGCTGGTATCGCTGTTGGTGATGGAGCCGGATTTTGGCCAGACCATGCTGATCCTGTTGGTGTGGGGCGCGCTGTTCTTTATTGCCGGCATGCGCATGATCTGGGCGGTGGGGCTGGCGGGCGCCGCGGGCGCCGGACTGTTCGGCGCTTACTTGCTGGTGCCGCACGTCGCCGGACGCATCAAGCGCTTCATGAACCCGGCCTCCGGTGACACTTTCCAGGTCGACACCGCGATGGAAGCCTTTTGGAACGGCGGCTGGTTCGGGCTTGGACCCGGCGAAGGAATTGCAAAACGCAGCCTGCCGGACAGCCATACCGACTTCGTGTTCGCGGTCGCGGCGGAAGAATTCGGCATCATCCTTTGCCTGGCGCTGGTCGCGCTGTTCGCCTTCATCGTGATCCGCGCGCTGTCACGCGCCTACGCCACCGAAGACATGTTCGCGCGGTTTGCCGCATCCGGGCTTGCGATCCTGTTCGGCGTGCAGGCCGCGATCAACATGTCGGTCAATCTGCAACTGATGCCGGCCAAGGGCATGACGCTGCCATTCATCTCCTATGGCGGCTCGTCGATCGTCTCGCTCGCTTACGGCATCGGCATGATGCTGGCGCTGACGCGGCTCAGGCCGCGCACCGAGATGGAATCGATGGGCGACGGCAGCACGCTGCGCGGTTACGCTTGAGAGGCGGTACGGCGGGTGACGGACCCCGCGGCGTCGGCTATTGAAAGCCATGACCACTGAGACCTTGATTCTGCTGGCCGCGGGCGGCACCGGCGGCCATCTGTTCCCCGCCGAGGCGCTTGGCGTCGAGCTGATCAAGCGTGGCTTGCGCGTCCGTCTTGCGACCGATGCGCGCGCGCTGCGCTATAGCGGGTTGTTCTCCAAGGACATGATCGACGTGGTGCCGAGCGAAACCGTGCGCGGCCGCTCGCCATGGTCGCTCGCCACGACCGGCATCAAGCTTGTCGCCGGCACCGCGGTTGCGCTCAACCTGATCCGCCGTTTGAAGCCTGCGGCTGTGGTCGGCTTCGGCGGTTATCCGACCTTGCCGCCATTGATGGCGGCGCGGTTGCTCGGCGTGCCCGGTGTCATTCACGACGCCAATGCGGTGCTCGGGCGCGCCAATCGCTTTCTGTCGCGCCATGTCAGCGCGATTGCGACCTCGCTGCCCGGCGTGCTCGACCGCGATCCGGCACTAGCGGGAAAGACCGTGACCGTCGGCACACCGATGCGGCCGGCGATCCTCGAAGCGGCCGCGGTGAACTATGTGCCGCCGGAAGCAGGCGGGCCGCTTCGGCTGCTCGTGGTCGGCGGCAGCCAGGGCGCGCGCGTGATGAG
>JBATYU010000856.1:0-1907 GCA_049674245.1 Bradyrhizobium sp.
AGGGCAAGTATTTCACTGGCGACGGCTGCCGCAGGGACGCCGACGGCTATTACTGGATCACCGGCCGCGTCGACGACGTGATCAACGTTTCCGGTCATCGCATGGGCACCGCCGAGGTCGAGAGCTCGCTGGTCGCGCATGAAGCGGTCTCGGAAGCAGCCGTGGTGGGCTATCCCCACGACATCAAGGGCCAGGGCATCTATGCCTATGTCACGCTGATGAACGGCAAGGAGCCGAGCGAGGCGTTGCGCAAGGAGCTGGTGGCCTGGGTGCGCAAGGACATCGGCCCGATCGCCTCGCCCGATTTGATCCAGTTCGCGCCGGGCCTGCCAAAAACCCGTTCCGGCAAGATCATGCGGCGTATTTTGCGCAAGATCGCGGAAGACGAGCCGTCAAGCCTCGGCGATACCTCGACGCTGGCCGATCCCGCCGTGGTCGACGATCTCGTGACGAATCGCCAGAACAAGAAGGGGGCTTCGGCGTAAGCGCTGGCGCTACCGCCCGCGGGTGGCAAGAAGCCGCATGAGCGCCTGCCTCCTGTCATCTTGCGATCACGCAGATGTCAGCGACCATGGCGCTTGTGCGGCCTTTTTCCGGCGAGTGTTGTTTTCAAGTCATTTACTTTGTTTCCGGCATTTTCTCTTCTCCCCCTGATCTGCGTGAGTCCGACGGGTCGGCGTGGGCGACCGAGGCGAAAGCGGAAAGAAAGCGGGGAGAGAATGTCGATGAGGATCGCGGTGGCGCTGGCGGCCACCATCGGGGCGGGATTGCCGATGACTGAGCGGGCCCAGGCGGGCCCGGAAATGGTCGGTGTTCACGGCGACTATTCGCCGGGCACGATCGTGATCAGGACCAATGAGCGCCGGCTTTATCTCATTCTCGATCAGGGTCACGCGATGCGGTACCCGGTCGGCGTCGGCAGGTCCGGCAAGCAATGGGCAGGTACCACCCAGATCGACGGCAAATACCGCAATCCGGCGTGGTCGCCGCCGAAGGAAGTCAAGCACGACAGGCCGAACATGCCGGACGTCATTCCCGGCGGCTCGCCGCGCAACCCAATGGGCGTTGCGGCGATGACCTTGGCCGGCGGCGAATACGCCATCCACGGCACCAATATGCCGGGTTCGGTCGGCGGCTTCGTCTCCTACGGCTGCATCCGCATGCTGAACACCGATATTTCCGACCTGTACCAGCGCGTTTCGGTCGGCACCCCCGTGGTCGTGACCCGCTGATTACCATTCGTCATTCCGGGTTCGCTCGCTTTACTCGCGCCCCGGAATGACCGGCAATTCGGCGCCGCGTTTTCACCTTCGCAGATCCGCTCAGAAATCCGAGGCGATGCCCTTGTTCTCCCAATCGCCGTACCGCGTGGGCTCCGGACCCTTCGGACCCTGAAACTCCTTCGCCAATGGCTTCGCACCGGCTTCCGCGGCCTTCCGGCGCGCTTCGGCCTCGGCAAGCGCGCGCTGCGCCGCCGGCGTCAGCGGCTTGCGTTCCCCTTGAGGTGAATCCGCTACCCGGCGTGAAGCAGCATCCGTCATGCCAAACCTCCGCTGCGCAATCGAGGCTCCGTCAATTAGATCATGTCGCGAAGCTGGAATCGGAAGGGGGCGATTCTTATATTTGGCATATTCCCATGCCAAAGGTGTATTTCCTTCCTGATGGCATGAGCACCAAACGCCACGCTCTCCGATCTCTCCGAGATGTTCCCGCTCCATGCCTGCTCGACGATTCGCACGGCCATCCGAGGTGCCCGGTCTCGCGGCGCGCCGCATCGCGGCGGACATTCTCGACGGCGTGCTGCACAAGCACCGCACGCTTGACGACCAGCTCGACGGCAGCGGCGCGCATCCCGCGCTGAAGACGCTGGCCGATCGCGACCGCGCTCTGATGCGGCGGCTGGTCGC
>JBATYU010000857.1:0-7046 GCA_049674245.1 Bradyrhizobium sp.
ATCCAGACTTCGTCATTCCGGGGCGAGCATCGAACCCGGACTCTCGAGATTCCAGGTCTGGTGCTAGCGCACCATCCCGGAATGACGGTGGATGGATTGCTTCGTCGCTTTGCTCCTCGCAATGACGGCTTCCATAATCTAAATCCCGAGCGCGGCGAGCGTATTTGCGACGTCGTCGGACGACCTCACCTGAACGGCGTTGAGCCCTCGTGCCCGTGCACCTTCGACATTCTCGGCGAGATCGTCGAAGAACAGAACCCGCGAAGCCGGCATGCCGATCGCCTCCACGACGTGATCATAGGCCGCCGCATCCGGTTTCAGAAGCCCGATCGTCGACGACAGATAAAGTTCGCGGAAATGGCTGAGCACATCGGCGTAGGCGTTCGAAAAATGCGCGATGTGGGGCGGGTTGGTGTTGGAGAGCGCGTATAGCGGCAGCCGTTCGGCGGCGCGGGCCAGCAGCGGCGCGATGCCGGGGATCTCGCCGACGAAAATCGCGTTCCATCCCTCCAGCAACTGGGCGTCGGAAATTCCGACGCCAAGCTGCGCGCGCAGCTGCGCAAAATAGGCGGCGTCGCCGATCTTGCCGGATTCATACTGCTTAAGGACATCATCGGCGGCAAATCGCCCGCCGATATCGGAAGGTTCGCAACCGGCGTGACCGGCCCAGCAGGCCAAGGCCCGCTTGAAATCGATGTCGAGCACGACGCGGCCGAGGTCAAACAACAATGCGTCGGCGATGCCGGGGGACAGGGGTGGGATCATGGCGTCCGCCAGATGCCCTCAAAGCCCTCCGGCGTCAATACCGATACGGCTCGATATTCAGGAGCGGAAACGCGCTGAAGACGCTTGGCGGATTGGTTGCGGTCGCCGGATGCAGGCAGGACTTGTTGAGCTCTGCAAAGGACGTCACGCCCAACAGCCCCAACGAGCGGATCACCTCGTCTTCAAAAAGTTCCAGCATCCGCAGCACGCCGGCTTCGCCGGCCGCCGCCAAGGCCCAGCATTGCATGCGGCCGATGCCGACGATGTCGGCGCCGGCGGCGATCGCCTTGACGACATCGCTGCCGCGGCAGAAGCCGCCGTCGACCATGATTTTGGCGCGGCCCTTCACCGCATCGACGATCTCGGGCAGCACATGCATGGCGCCGCGGCCGTGATCGAGCTGGCGGCCGCCGTGATTGGAGACGTAGATCCACTCGACCCCATGATCGAGCGCGATCAGCGCGTCCTCGGCGGTGGCGATGCCCTTGAGGACGAGCGGTATTTTGTACTTGTCCTTGATCAGCTTCACGGTGCGCCACTCCAGCCCCTTCTGGAAGTCGCCGCCGGTCGCGCGGTTGCGGCTCTCGCGCACATAGCGTTTTGCAATATCGCGCTCGCGGCGGCTGTAATGGGCGGTATCCACCGTGAGGCAGAACGCGGCATAGCCGCCTGCAACGGCCCTTCTGACGCAGTCCTCGACAAAGGCGTCGTCGCCGCGAACATAGAGCTGAAACAGCCGCAGCGCATCGGGGGCTGCTTCGGCGACCTTTTCCAGCCCGGGCTCGGACACCGAGCTCAGCATATGGGCGGCGCCGAACCGGCCGGCCCCGCGCGCCACGCTCGCGGCGGCGCCTTGGGGATCGAATATCTCGAGCGCGCCGACCGGCGCCAGCATCACCGGCAACCGCATCTTGCGGCCAAAACGTTCGACCGAGGCGTCGACCTTGGCGACGTTGCGCAGCACGCGCGGCCGGAACGCGATCTCGTCAAGCGCCATGCGGTTGCGGCGCATGGTGGTTTCGGTCTCGGCGGCGCCGACGATGTAATCCCAGGCATTCTGGTTGAGATTGGCGCGGGCTTTCCGGATGAGCTCGTGAAGGTTTTGGAATTCTTCGTCGCTCGCGCCAAGCTCGACATTTTGCGCTGGCCCGATCGCCTTGTTCATCTCGTTCTCCCGGATGTGATGGCCTTGGTTGCCCTCTCGCGTATCGCTTATCGGGCCGTCACACCATCCCAAAATTGCATGGCTTGCGGGCGGGATCGGCGGCAATGACCGCTTCCAGCCTAGGGCGGATTAGCGCTTGCCAGCCTTGTCACAGCCGAGGCGTTTAGTTTGACCAATCAGAGGTGGTCTGATGCATTCATCGAGTTGGTGGGTAGAACGAGGTGAAAACTCGCGCCGCGCGGAGAATTGTCGGCAGCCCACAAACGACCGCTATGCGATTCAACGATGGAGCGGCAGATGGCCAATCCCATACCGATCCCATGAGGCTTCGTGGTAAAGAAGGCGTGGAAGATCTGGTCCGCCTGCTGCGAGGGCAGCCCCACGCCGGAATCGCTGACGCACACCATAAGTTGCTCGTTTCCCGTTCGGTGCGACTTGATGGCGAGTTCGCGCGTCCCATCCACATCCCTCATCGCATCGATGCTGTTCATCATGAGGTTCATCATGACCTGCTGCAATTGCACGCGATCCCCTCTGACCTGCGGAAGATCTGCCGCCAACTCCATCCGTACTGATATGAGGTATTGCGTGATCTGGCTGCGCAGGAGGACGATCAACCCCTGAATAACTTCGTTTACATCGACCAACTCCCGTTGCTGAGTACCCTTCTTGAAGAGCAGCCGGATCCGGCTGATGATTTCCGCCGCGCGCGTTCCGTCTTCCACGATTCTCATGGCACTCTCGCGCGCCTTTTCGAGATTTGGGATGTCGCGAGCGAGCCAATTCAAGCAGGCATCAGCGTTGGCAACGGCAGCGGTAATAGGTTGATTCACTTCGTGCGCCAGGGAGGCACACAACTCACCCATCGTGGTCACTCGGCTGACGTGTGCGAGATTCGCCTGCGCCTCACGCAGCGCTTCTTCGGCGCGCTTCTGCTCGGACAGGGAGGCAAGCAATGCGGCGGCCAGAATGACAAACGTCGTGGCGGCAACCGCCAGCGCCAGATTGGTTTGATCGAGACTTGCATATGGGTGGACCTCGGGAACCGGACCGTGAGCTGCAAAGCTGGTCCCTCCCATCGCCGTGTAGTGCATACCGGAAATGGCCACGCCCATCACGACGGCGGCAATGAGCTTTTGCCCAAGATCGGTGGTTCGGAATGCCAGCCATAGTGCCGCCGTCGAGGCTCCGATCGCTATGATCAGGGAGAGCGCAACGAATATGCGCTCGTAGCTGAGCTCGACGTGCCCCCGCATTGCCGCCATGCCGGTGTAATGCATGGCGGCAATACCAAGTCCCATGAAGAAGCCGCTGAGAACGAGGCGAAGCAGCGATCCGCCGTGGCGACTAATGACAAAAAACCCGCCGCCGGTTACCAACATCGCCACCACGAGGGAAAGGGTGGTCAATCCGATGTCGTAGGACATCGGTGTCGGCATGATGAAGGCGAGCATGGCAATGAAATGCATCGACCATATGCCACCCCCCATCGTGATAGCGGCCGCCGCCAGCCACACGCGACGCGCGAGTCCTCGGGCCGCCGCCACGCGTCCGCCGAGATCGAGGGCGGTGTAAGATGCAAGGGCCGCGACCAGAATGGACAGCGCCACGAGATATGGATCGTATGTTCCGGCAACGACCATCGGGATTGCCCAATTTTCGAACCAGAGACCAACCGGCGACGAATCCGCGGACACACCTGCAAAATAAAGCCGGCAACGTCGGCGGGGCGCCACTAATGACCGATGTTGGCCGACGTTCCGCAGATGACTTGGTTTGCGGACATCAAGATGCGCCTTTGGCTATTTGTTGACAAGATGGACGGGGAGTGATGCGCGCCCTGATTCCTCGGAGCAATGGATCGGGGCTCGTTCCTGCCCGGCGCGAAACACACGTCCCTAGTCCTCTTAAGCTTTGGCACGCCATCGCTGAGGTCGCGCGCTCCCCGCCTGACGCTAAGGAGCAGCCATCAGCGCCTCCCGGTGCGGAGGGGACCGCATGTCCGGTCCTGTGCACGTTTGAGACATGCCGACTGCATCAAGCGATGTCCAGTTTGTGGGTAAAGGAGAAGACATTGCTCGAACTGAGTTCTTCTCAGTTTAACCCAATGTATGGTCCGGCCATGCGTTGCAAGAAGATTTCGGCGAGCTGGCGGTCGGCCGAGGGGCTGTCGCGCCATGAGCGGCCCTACACTTTCCATCGTAAAGCCTTGCTTTGGTCAAACCGGCATGGAGTGTGGACAGAATGTCGTCGATCTCCCGCGGGCCGCTCATGCGGGTGACATTGGACTAGGCAGGGAGCGCTATGCATTCCACGCTGAACCCGAAAACCGATCCGCAAAGTGTCTTGGTCGCGCGCGTGGACGAAGAGCTCGCGCACACTTATGAACAGATCGCGCAGGCGGATGAACAGATTGCGCGCGCGGAGGAACAGCTTTCCAAGCTAGAGCAAGATGTCGCGCGTAATCCCTCGGATCGTCCGCGGACCCGCACGAACACGCTTCGCCCAGCTGTCCTGGGCAATCGGCCGTCGCCTGGCGGGCGGGCGATACGCGGCTTCATTGGCTTGCTGTTGGCAGCGTGCATCGGTGTCGCTGCTTTCGTATCGCAGTCGTCCTATGGCGATGCGGCCAGGCAGATTGTCGCGAGGTGGGCGCCGCAGCTCGTCTCGACTTCATCGCTGCCGCTCGCCAACCCGGGGCGCTCCGCGCAGCCGGACCCACCTACCGCTCGGGTGGTCGCGGCGCAGACAGCATCTCCACAAGCAGCACCTCCGGCTCAGACCGCATCGCAAGACGTCGCGCCGACAGTCGCTCCGGTGTCTTCCGAGCTGGCGCAGTTGCTCCAGACAATGGCGCGCGATCTCGCAAACGTGGAGCAAGGGATCGAGCAGCTCAAGGCGAGCCAGGAACAAATGGTCCGCGACAATGCAAAGACCGTTGAGCAGCTCAAGGCGAGCCAAGAGCAAATGACACGCCTTATCGCCAAGGCTTCCGAGCAGAACCTGCGGCCCAAGACATCAGCGCCTCCGCCGCGGCCCATTGCCACCCCGACGCGTAAGCTCGTGCCGACGCTTCCGTCGCAGCAAACCAGAGAGCGGGCGCAGGCCCCAGTGCAGTTGAAGCCCGAAGATTAGCGCGTAGGATGGGTTGAGCTTTTGCGAAACCCATCGGCTTGCTACGCTTCACTATGGCCGTTCTCCGAAACCCCCGCCGTCATCGAGATGTCGCCTGCCCAATCCTCGGGATAGACGCCGAGCTTGACCATGCGATGGAACGACGAATACGGCCAATCCCTGGCCCGCGCCACAAGCCGGTGTTTGACCGGGTTGATATGAATGTAATCGACGTGTCGCGCCAAATCGTTGTCATCGCGAATGGTATGCTCCCAATAGCGCCGCTGCCAGATGCCGCGTTCGCCTTTGGCGGCGCGGCTCTCTGAAACTCGTTCGCCGGTTGCGAGTTGGCGTGAAAACGCTGACTTGATTAGCCGCCAGCGGGTGGCAAACTCCGCGTCGCCTTGGGGCAGCGTCCAGACTGTGTGCAGGTGATCAGGCAGCACCACCATCGCATCGATCGTGAACGGATGGATGATGCCGGCGCGTCTCGCGAAATGCGCTGCGCAGTTCGTCGATGTGTTGCGCCAGCAACCGTAAATGCCGCTGCGCCAGATTGACGGCGAAGAAGAAGCTGCCCCCGGCAAGGAAGTTGCGGCGATAGTCGGTCATTGCGCCATTTTGGCATGGTGACGCGATGGGTATCGCGGAGTTTATCATCGGGCCAGCCGAAGGCCGGACCCGGTGGCTCCACCCATCCTACGGGCTAAGCCCTATGACTTAAAGAATCCGAGAAGCTCTCGCACAACGGCCTCGGGTTGGTCCTCGGGGACATAGTGGCTACTGGAGTTGACCTTTACGACACGCACGTCTGAAGCCTGTGTCGGAAGAAGCTCGCGCAGATAAGGGTAATTACGTTCACCGGCCAAGGCTAGAACTGGCGTTGCTATCTGGCCGTAGTGTTTGGCGTCAATGATGTCCTGTCCAAACGTCTGATACCAGCCGTTTCCAGCGCGGATCGCATCCGGCTGCGAGTACGCGGCGGCGTAGATCGCACGATCACGCTCCGAGATCGCAGCGGGATTTCGCAGTTGAGAATCGAAGAGCCAGTCGATCAGTAACCTGGACTTCCCAGCCAGCAGTTGTTGCGGAAGATCCGGCAGTTGATTGAAGGCGAACCACCAGAGATAGACCGGATGGGTTGCTTCCCCGGTTCCGCGGATCGCATGCCCGGGTGGCGGGAGCAGCGACAGTGTGTAGAGACTCTCTTCGGGGTGCGCAACGTCGATCAGGCAGATTTTGAGCGTCGCATCTGGATAGTTAGCAGCGAAGCTGTAGGCGACCATTGCTCCGATATCGTGTCCGGCGATGTTGACCTGCTTGTACCCGAGCGCTTGGGTCAGCTCGTGAATATCCTTGGCCATGTTCTTCTTGTCGTAGCCCAACCCCGGTTTGGCAGAACCTCCCATTCCGCGAAGATCAACCGCGATCACGCGGTGGCGCATCGCCAGTTCCGGCATGATCTTATGGAACTGCCACCAACTCTGGGGCCAGCCCGGCAGCAGGAGCACGGGCGTGCCTTTGCCACCCTCGACATAGTGGATGCGGGTGCCGTTCACTTCGGCATAGCCGTTCCTGAAATCACCGGGAAGTGAGGCGGCCAGCGCTGCATCCGAAATATCTGTCATGTTCTGTGATCCGCGTTCTGTACCTGCAAAGACTGGAGATGCGCTGAACTGATGCCGACAAGCTAGGCGGGATGCGAGAATGCCGGAATTCCCGTCGTCCTCATATTGCTTGTTACGATTGGTATGAGCAGGCGAGGTGCTTGTCGCGGAGAGCCTTGATCAGTCCTGGCCGTCACTTCGGTATAGCGAAGGCGTCGCTGAACGCGAAGTCGCACGCCTAGCCTGCGAATGACCGTTGTTGGGCACGAAACGGACATGGCAGCAGTCATCAGCAATGGCTGCTCATCGGGGCAAAGCAGACATGGAACGACCAGGCTAACAAGTCTGTTTTTGGTAGAGTCGGAATGTGACGCGGTGGCTTTAGGCTGAACATA
>JBATYU010000858.1:0-3645 GCA_049674245.1 Bradyrhizobium sp.
GTCCGGTTCGATGAGCGGGATGTGAAAACGGAGTCATGGTCGAACCACTAAGGCACCGCCAGACGAAAGAGGCGGCAACAGATATGTTCAGCCTAAAGCCACCGCGTCACATTCCGACTCTACCGATCGCGTCAGTTGGGCGATTTCCGAGCCACTTCCGGTTTACTCCTGACAGCTGACATTCGTCGGAATGATCGGCACTTCCGAAAGTGCCAATAAGCGACATCATTCGATCGACTCACCTTTGGCTTTCTCCCAGTTCGAGAGCCGCCATGCTGCGTTATCCGCTAAAATAGAAGCTGACAATGCAGTATACTTTAGCGTGTTTACCGTTTCGCATGTGCCCTCTTCGCCCGACCCGTCAAATTGACAATGGTCGAAGCGTCCGTAATGTCATCGGGTTTTCCGTTGGAATGTCCATGACACAAGAACAAATATCGGAACTTTGCGTGGCTTCGTTGGCCAACGTGCTCCGGATCCCTGAGGATCGGGTCAAAACCGACATCAAATTCAGTCGTCTCGGGCTAGATTCGGCCATGGTTGTCTATGTCATTTTGGAACTTGAGGAAAAACTCGACCTCGAACTCTCGACTGAGGATTTCTACGACCACCCGACGGTCGACGAGCTGTCTCACTTCCTTGCCGAAAAGCGCGCAACCCGTCCTGCCGCCTGATCTTGTCCGAAATGAAACCGCTCTCCTCATTGGTCGAACTGCTCGCAACTCGCGCAGAAACCCAGCCGGGTGAGCGCGCCTACATCTTGCTGTCGGAGCGCGGAACCGAGGAAGCGGTCATCAGCTTTCGCCAGTTGCATGTCGCCGCAAACGCACTCGCCACGCGGCTGAGCAAGGTCGCCCGCGCCGGTGATCGCGCCCTGCTAGTGTTTCCGCCCGGCCTGGAATTCATCGTTGCCTTTTTCGGATGCCTGATCGCACATGTAATCGCGGTCCCGATGATGATGCCGCGCCGGCAAGGCGCCCGTGATTCAAGTGCTGCGATCATGGCCGATTGCGAGCCGGTGGTTGCCCTCACCAACGCGACATTTGCGATCCGTCAGGATTTGCAGGCGCGGTTTCTGCGCGAGGGGCTGCAATGGCTTTCCGTGGATCTGGATCCCTCTGATGTCGAGACCGCAAGATCCGACGTGCCGGCGCCGACGGCCGAGGACATCGCCTTTTTGCAATATACGTCGGGCTCGACATCCGAACCTAAGGGCGTCGCCGTCAGCCACGCCAATTTGCTCGCCAATCTGGAAATGATCCGCTGCTCGCTCGGCAATACCAGCCGATCGACCTACGTCAATTGGGTGCCGCTTTATCACGATATGGGCTTGATCCTGAACACGCTGGAGACGCTCTATGTTGGATCGCTATGCGTTCTGATGGCGCCGAACGCCTTCACCCAGCGGCCGCTGAACTGGCTTCGCGCCATCCATGATTACCGCGCCCATGTCGGCTGCAGTCCCAATTTCGGCTATGACCACTGCGTCAGCCGGTATCGTGCCGATCAGATGCAGGGGGTCGATCTCTCCTGCTGGAAGGTCGCGCTCAACGGCGCCGAGCCGGTGCATGCTGAAACCATCGATCGTTTCATCGAGACCTTTGCCAGCCATGGCTTCGATGCCGGCGCGGCCTTCCCGGCCTACGGCATGGCGGAAGCAACCTTGCTGATATCAGGCGGACGGCGTGGTGCGGGTCACGTCACGCGCACCGTCAGCCGCTCCGGCCTGCAATCGCACTTGGTCACCGCGCCGGTTGATCCTGCTGACGTCCAGTTGCTGGTCGGTTGTGGCCGCGCGCTGGTCAACGAGCAAATCGCCATCGTCGATCCGGATCACCGCACGCGGCTATCATCGCGCCGGGTCGGCGAAATCTGGGTCACTGGACCGAACGTCGCGCGCAGCTATTGGAAGAATCCGGAAACCACCCAGATGGCTCTAAATGCAACGATCGCCGGCGAGGATGACGGCGCGCGATGGCTGCGGACCGGCGACCTCGGCTTTCTGGACGAGGCCGACGAACTATACGTCACCGGCCGGATCAAGGACCTCATCATCGTCAGAGGCATCAATCACTATCCGCAGGACATCGAGCGAACCGTACAGGCCGCGCATCCGGCGCTTCGCGCCAATTGCGGCGCCGCTTTCGCCGTGCCCGAGCGCGGCGAGGAAACGCTGGTCATCGTGCAGGAGATCGAGCGCACTGAGCGCAACCGGATCGATGCGGCCGAGATGAAGGGACTGATCCGCGAGAACGTGACCGATCAGCACGAGCTGTTCGCGCGGCACATCGTGTTGATCAGGCCCGGCGCGCTTCCGAAAACCACCAGCGGCAAGATCCAGCGCAGTCTTTCGCGCAAGCTGTGGCTCGAGCGGCGGCTCGAGGATCTCGCCGCCGAAACCGATTGATCAGAAAATCGATTTCAAAAATCGATCTTCGCCGCTTCGCCGAGGCTGATGCTTTCGGCAATTCCCTCCGCCATCCTGGCGGCAATGATCGGGCGATAATGAATGAAGTCCGCAAAGTTCGCGGGATCGCGGGTCAGCGCATTCTCGATGCGATAATTGATAAAATTGCTGTGCGGGCGACCGGCTACGATCCGCCTCAACGCCGCATTGCAAGCTTCCCGCTCCGCCGCCGCAACAGTTCCGGGTTTCGCAACCGTCGTGTAAAAGGTTGGCGGGACCACCAAAACGACGGAAACGCTGCCCGGAAGCCGTTTGACGGCGGCGTCGAGTAAGGAGATTTCCGGAAAGATATCGCGACCCGCAGCGGTGGCTGCCGGCGCGGGATCCCTGGGCCGGTTTGTGGCGCGAAAGTTGCCAGGAAGCCAAATGTCCTCATAGCTGAAGAAGCCGTCCGGGTTGTTGCGTTTGCGCAAGCCCAGACCGATCGAGATCCTTTGCGCTACGTGCTCGATCGCCGGCCAGGACATCAGCCGCGCCGCATAGGCGAACGAGCTGTTGTCGTAGAGCCAATAGGGAAAAACGTCCGGCCGCGGCTCCTCAAGTTCATGGGCACACCAGAAAGGATCGGTAACGATCACGAGCGCGCCTGGCCGCTGATGATTCCGTAAAAAGAAATCGAGCACGGCGAGTTGCTCGCGGGAAGATCCGCCCGTCAGGTAAAGTTGCACAAAACGCAGGCCCGTCGCCCGCGACAGATCGGCCGGATTGAGCATCTGCGCCGTCGAATTACCGATCACAGCCGAGTCAAATTGAAGATCCCGGGCCCGGCTTGCCGTCGCTGTGCGCGTGTCCCGATCATCAACACCGTCAATGCCGAACAGCCCGAACTTCCCCGCGTCGTAGGGATCGACCGCGATCATAATGGCGAACAAAAGTAAGGCGCCGATTCCGAGCGTGCCGAGACAGGTCGCCAGACAGCGGCCCCATTCTGGCGACAGGTCAGAAGTTGAAGTAGGCAAACCCATTGACGTTGCGTTTCCCCAGTTCGATCAAGAGCGCCAGCAGATTGAAGCCGACCAGGGCGGCGAACCAAGGTCGTGGCCTGCGTGTCAACATTTCGATACTGTCTTGGCTCGCCGGCAGTAGGAAAGCCACCAGCGGGACGACGAAGATCGGCGCAAGATGCCGGCCACGCTCCAGATTGGGTGCGACGGCCAGGCCCTGAAAAATATACCACG
>JBATYU010000859.1:0-2536 GCA_049674245.1 Bradyrhizobium sp.
CCTTGCGACTCCCCTCGCACTGGAGAGCCTGACGTCAGGCTGCCACAGAGCGCGGCAAGCATGACATTGCGGGGCTGGAGACATTTCTCTCAGTCTTTGATCTTAATCAACGCTTCCTGTTTCAAACGGCGGACGCTGGCAAGTAATTCATCAACCGCCTTGGGAGGAATGTTATGAGCGTGTCGGTCCGGACGAGGGCTCCCTCGAGGTCTGATTCACCACGCGGCATGGCGCTATTGCGCGATCCACTGCTGAACAAGGGTACCGCTTTTACCGAGCAGGAGCGCGACGCGCTGGGGTTGCGCGGCCTTTTGCCCGCGCATGTCCTTTCAATGGAGGCCCAGGTCGAACGGGTGCTGACCAATCTGCGCAACCTGCCTGAAGACCTTCAAAAATACGTTATGCTCAACTCGCTGCACGACCGCAATGAAGCGCTGTTCTTCCGCATCGTGTGCGATAACATCGATGAAATCCAGCCGCTCATCTACACACCGACGGTGGGCCTCGCTTGCCAGCGGTTTGGCCACATCTTCCAGCGACCGCGGGGCCTGTTCATTGGCGCCAAAGATCGCGGGCGAATCGCCGAACTGCTGGGCAACTGGCCATATCCGGCAAAGCTTATCGTCGTGACCGACGGCGAGCGCATCCTGGGTCTTGGCGACCTCGGCGCCAACGGCATGGGCATTCCGGTCGGGAAGCTCTCGCTCTACTCCGCATGCGCCGGCGTGGATCCGGAGCTCTGTTTGCCGGTGATGCTGGACGTCGGCACCAACAATGAAGCTCTGCTGAACGATCCCTACTATATCGGCCTGCGCCAAAAGCGCCTCAGCGGCGGCGCGTACGACGAACTCATTGACGAATTCGTCACCGCTGCACGCGAGGCTTTCCCTGGCGTGCTGATCCAGTTCGAGGATTTTGCCAATCACTCGGCCTTCCGTCTCTTGCGCAAATATCGCGACAAGATTCCCGTCTTCAACGACGACATTCAGGGAACGGCCGCAGTGGCGCTCGCGGGCCTTCTCTCGGCGTTGCGTGTGACCGACAGCAAGCTCACTGGCCAGAAACTGCTTTTTCTGGGCGCGGGAGAGGCAGCGACCGGCATTGCCGACCTAGTGGTCTCGGCCATGGTGGCGCAAGGCGCATCCGAAGCGGACGCCCTGCGGCGCAATTGGCTGGTAGACTCGCGCGGCCTGGTCGTGAAGAATCGATCGGGGCTCACCGAGCACAAGCTTCGGTACGCACATGACCACTCGCCGATCGGCGATTTCCTCACCGCGATCGAGACGCTCAAGCCCACGGCGATCATCGGCGTTGCGGCAGTCGGCGGCGCCTTCACGCCAGAGGTGCTTAAGGCCATGGCGCGAATCAACGAGCGGCCCATCGTATTTGCGCTGTCCAATCCGACCTCGAAGGCAGAATGCTGCGCCGAGGAGGCCTACCGCCATACGGGCGGCCGCGCGCTGTTCGCATGCGGAAGCCCCTACGATCCGGTGAAACTCGGCGGCAAAACGTTCGTGCCGCGCCAGGGGAATAATTCATACGTCTTCCCCGGCGTCGGTCTTGGCGCGATCGCGAGCGGAACGAGACTGGTGACCGACGAGATGTTCATGGCTGCCGCACACACACTGGCTCACCTGGTGAGCGAAGCTGACATCAAACAGGGCAGCCTATTTCCTGCTCTAGCGAGGATTCGTGAAGTCTCGGCTCGCATTGCCGCGGCTGTTGCCGAGGTCGCTTACAAGCGCGGACTTGCGACGGGTCAGCCACCTAAGGATCTCAACGCCTACATTCAATCGCAGATGTACGACCCACACTATTGAGTCGATTTGCAAACAGTATTCTCAAATCTAAAGAACAAGAGGGAGCGAAAATTACGAGGAAAGCAACAGGAGGGATTGTCATGTCGGCACCCAAAATTGCGAGTCTACTGACGATAGCAGGGCTGTTAGGTGTGTTAGTTTCGGTCGTCCTGGGAAAGCTTTCGGGGGCGGATTACTTGCTGGATGCATCCTTTGTCTGCCTCGGGCTTGCCGGTATCATCATGATCTTGCATGTCCTCATTGGACTCTGGGCTGATTTTACCAGATCAGTCTAGAACAGTATTACGTCCCTTGCTGAAAAATGGGGCGAACGGCCGCGTAGACGAAAACGCGACTTTTGCCCGTCGTTATTGACGAAAATGAACATTAGCGGATGCGGGCGGACGCCCGACTGGTGCCCCTGGCCGACAATCGCCTACTACCATAACCAATTGATTTTGAAATAATTTTAGCCGCCGATTGCTGCCGATA
This sequence comes from Bradyrhizobium sp., assembly GCA_049674245.1. Classification (GTDB taxonomy): domain Bacteria; phylum Pseudomonadota; class Alphaproteobacteria; order Rhizobiales; family Xanthobacteraceae; genus Bradyrhizobium. The sequence continues at coordinate 2,292 of JBATYU010000859.1, forward strand.
CCAACAGAAATACCAACAAGCTGACGGGCGGTACTAGCTGGCAAAAATAAAACAGCAGGCTCCCCCGGCAGCAGGCGCGCCCCATGCCGTTCGGTCTCCACAATCGCCCGACCGGAATCGAACCCGGCTCTGAGTAGAACTCCCGTCGGGATCGACCTAACATAGTATCGCGAGGTCAAGGGAGGGTCTTGTCATGCGTACCCCCTCCATTGTGCCCCACGATGCCGAGCGAGACACTTACCTCG
>JBATYU010000860.1:0-12834 GCA_049674245.1 Bradyrhizobium sp.
GGATGCGGCTGGGGAGGCGGCAGTTGCTGCGCATCGTGGGGCATCTGCCGCCTCTGCTAAGTCGCGGCGCCCACTTGCCGACACAATCGACAAAACGAAAATCGAAATGGCCGGGTCCGACAACGTCGACCCGGCCATCTCATGTCGACCTTGCGCGGCCGTATGCGGAACGTCCGGTGCGAGCCGACGCGGCGATGATGGCTTTGCCGGGTTTCCAATCCTTGTAAAAAATGCTAGCGCGCGGACTGGACATGAATGTTCCTGCGGCCATGTGCTTGGCTCGCGCCGGCGCCTCGGAGTGATTTGTAAAATGCGCGTGCTGACGCCATGAATGGCCAACGCAGCAAGATCAAGAAGAGCGGCGCGACGCGGCGCCCAAACCGCGAGATTCTGCAGTTCGCGCCGAATTTCACCGCCTATGTGTTGCCTCCCGATGTCGTCTGCCTCTATTCCGAGGACCGGAAGTTCTTCCTTCATGGCGAGCTCTACTGCACCCTCGCCTCCGCGATCGGAAATGGCGGCAAGAGTGCTGCGGATCTCGTCCGCGAGTTAGCCAGGAATTTTCCGCCCGACAAAATTGAAGAAGCACTCAAGCGGCTGATCGAACGCCGCTATGTCGTGCCGGCGTCGCGATCCTCCGATGGGACGGTCGCCGGCTATTGGGCAAGCCTCGGCCTGCCCCCCGGCGTCGCTGAAACGAATCTCCGGAATTGCCGTGTCCTCGTCGAATCGATCGATGTGAAAGGCGCGGCGCAACTGAGCTCGGCGCTGAGCGAGCTCGGCGTCAACATCGTCAAGCGTTTGCCCGAACTGACCGTCACATTGGTGAACGATTATCTCGAACGGCGGCTCGCGGAACTGAACAAGCAACGCGTGTCAGACAAAGTTCCCTGGTTGCTGGTGCAGCCCTCCGGCGTTTTTCCGCTGGTGGGACCAGTATTCAATCCGGGTGAGAGCGCCTGCTGGACCTGCCTGTTCGACCGCATGATCAGGAATCGGGAGATCAAGGGGTTTCTCGAGCGAGGCCCGGCGCGGCCGGTCGCCGTCTCGCCACTTACCCACAACACGCTGGGGCAAAACGCCATCCAGTTTGCCGCCGTCGAAATCGCCAAAGCGGTCGCCTCCGGCTTTCGCACCGATTTGCGCGATCATATCGCAAGCTTCGACCTGTTGGGCGCGACCATTGCAAAGCACTACGTGGCGCGCCGCCCGCAATGCCCGACCTGCGGCAGCAAGAAATTGCAGAACCCGCGCCGTGCGCCGCAACCGATCGAGAACGGTCCCAGCGCTAAGCTCATCATGACCAGCGGCGGGTATCGCTCGGTGCCGTCGCGAACCACGGTTTCACACTTCCGAAAGCACGTCAGCCCTCTCACAGGCGTCGTGAAGCGGCTTGAGCCGATCGAAGCCGACCTGCCCATGAACACCAACTTTTTTGCGCAGCATAATTTTTCGGCGCCGGCCATGAGCGTCGATCAACTCAGATCGGGACTGAGTGGCGGCAGCTTCGGCAAAGGCTCCACCTCCGAGCAAGCCGAAGCCAGCGCGCTCATGGAGGCGATCGAGCGCTATTCGGGAATTTTCCAGGGCGACGAGATCAGGATGAAGCGGCGGTTTGCCGATTTCGCGCCGGGCGATGCCATCCTTGCCAACGACGTCCAGCTCTTCAGCGAGGCGCAATTTAAGGCGCGGCACGAACCTGCACAGGATGATTCACATCCTGTCCCGGACCCCATCGATCCCACGGCCAGGATCGAGTGGTCGCCGGCCTGGTCGTTGCGCGACCAGCGTTTCCGATATCTGCCGACCGGCCTGTTGTACTTCTTCTATCGGGACTTCCATACCGATTCCAACGGCTGTGCCGCCGGCAACACGCTCCAGGAGGCCATCGTCCAGGGCTTTCTCGAACTCGTGGAGCGCGACGCCTACGCGATCTGGTGGTACAATCGGTCGCAGCGATCGGAAGTCGATCTCAGCGAATTCGACGATTCCTACATCCGCGATATCAAGACGCAATTCACCGATGCCGGACGCAGGCTGTGGGTGCTCGACGTCACCAGCGATCTCGGCATTCCCACCTATGTCGCGATCATGCACTGGATGAAGGACGGCCAGGAGAACATCGAGTTCGGGTCGGGCGCGCATTTCGATCGCCGCATCGCCTTGCTGCGTTCGCTGACCGAGCTGAGCCAGTTCCTGTCGATCGGCCTGATGGGCGGCGGAAGCGGCGACAAGTCGAGTCTCGACGGCGCCACGCCGTTGCGTCTGGAGAACTATCCGTTCCTGATCCCGGCGAGCCGTCCGACGGCTGCGCCGGATCTCGGCATGAACGTCTCGCTCGACAGCGCGCGCGAACAGGTGGAAGCCTGTGTCGAGATCGCTCGGCGCGCCGGGTACGATTTCCTCGTGCTCGATCAAACGCGCCCCGACGTCGAGGTCCCGGTGGCGCGGGTGATCGTGCCTGGCTTGCGGCATTTCTATCGCCGTTTCGGGCCGGGCCGGCTTTACGACGTTCCGGTGAAACTCGGTTTGCTCGATCGCCCGTTGCCGGAAAGCGAACTCACGCCGTTCCTTCCGCACACCTGAAGGGTCCTTGCGCTTGCGCGCTCCCGGAAAAAAACCAGGGCGAATGGCCGCAGCAGTCCTTGCCGCCCGGCTGAACGCTCGCGTCACGCTCGAAGCGCAGGCGGACGGAAGTATCGCCGCCTGCTTCGATGGCTACGCAGCCGGCTTGGGAAAGTTCAGCGCTGAGGCGCTGGATCGCGCCCAGGGGCTGCGCAGCGGCCTGCCACTCGACAGCTTCGCGACCGGCGATCGCAGCGTGGACGCGGAAATCGATCTCTTGGTCCGGCGATTGGGCCAGCGCGGTCTTCTGGAATACCGATTGGGCGGCGGCGGCAAGAAGGACCAGGTCGTCATCGAACCGCAGCTTGCGGACTATTGGCCGCAAACGCCGAAGCTTGGCTACTCCGAGACGATCGTGCTGTCGCGGTTCGCATACCTGCGCCGGCGCGGCAATGACATGATCTTGGAATCGCCGCTCGCCGGCGCGTTGTTCAGGATTTGCGATGCAAAAGTAGCCAGTGCGATCGCGACGCTGTCCGCGCCGCAAAAGATCAGCCGGCTGCGGCGGCAAGCCTCCTTTCCCGGACTGGAGCTGCTCGGATTGCTGGTGGATTGCAAAATCCTCTTCAAGATCGACGCCGGCGGTGGCGATGGCCGCCGGGCGAACGAGGGTGACGAAAACCTCGTGCTTTGGGATTTTCACGATCTTCTGTTTCACACCCGCAGCACCGAGGGCCGGCAGGCCAATCCACTGGGAGGACTCTATCCATATGCCGACGCCATAGCGCCGCCGCCGGCGGTGCGGCCGCATTGGCCCGGCATGAAAATCGACCTGACCAGGTTTTCGGCCCCGGCCGATCAGACAGTCTCGCCATACACAAAGCTGCTTCACCAACGTCATTCGACCCGCGAGTTCGACGACCAGCAGCCGATCACGCTCGCCGAGCTTGCGCAATTTCTCGAGGGCACCGCGCGCGTTCAATCAACGTGGACCAGCAAGCTCGATCTTGACGGCGGCGGTCCCGATATCGCCTACACCATGCGGCCTTATCCGGCCGCCGGCAGCGCCTACGAACTCGAACTCTATCTCGCCGTCGATAACTGCGAAGGGCTCGAGCGCGGATTCTATCACTACGATGCCGACCGACACGCGCTGGTGCCGATCGCCGCCCGCACGCAGGACCTGGAGACGCTGTTTCAGGGAGCCGAGTATGCAATGGACATCCCTGCTCCGCCGCAGATCCTGATCGCGATCGCGGCGCGATTTAACCGGATATCCTGGAAGTACTCATCAATCGCGTATTCGCTGATCCTGAAGGATGTCGGCGTATTGCTCCAGACGCTCTACATGATGGCGACCGACATGGGGCTGGGTGGATGCGCGATCGGCACCGGCAACATCGATCTGTTCGCCGCAATGACGGGGATCGAGTTCCACGTCGAAGGCCCCGTCGGTCAATTCGCGCTCGGACGGGCCGTCAGGCCTGCCTGATTTCCGGATGCTCTAATTTGCCTTCACGGCATCCGTTTCGAGGCACTGCAGCAGAAAGGCCGTGCGCTCTCTCGGCAATATCTTTGCGATGTCCGCCTTGTGCGCGCACTCGCGCTCCTTGATCTGCTCGGCCCGGCGTTTTTCCGCGGCCTCCCGATATTCCGGCGCGACCGCGGTCGGATCGACGAGCTTTTGTGCAGAAACGGATGTCGTAAGCAGCAATGAAATGATCGTAAAACGAATGAAAAGGTTCAATCGGCCCTCCTAATATCCGGCTCCTTGAAAAATGCACGAATTGGAACGGCAAGGATTGTGCCGCTACTGACCCTCGCCGTCAACCACCGGGGCCGGCGTGACCGCCCATAACAGCAGCAGCGCGAACAGGCCGTTCGACAGGAACGCCGCCGAGAGCGGCACATTGATGAGGGCTTGCACGACGAGTCCCGACGAGACCGCGATCAAGCACGGCGGCAGCCGCGCCGAGACGCTGTTGCCGAGCGAGAGCACCAATCCGCAGACCAAGGCCGACACCGGCGCCCAGATCGGTCCCACCGAAGCAATGCCCTCGGTCGCGAACAGCGAAGCGTTGAGGTTGCCCATGTGGTAACGCTCTGCCATTTCAGCTCCAAGCTGGTAGGCATACGGACAGCCCTTGATCGCCCTGACAATGCTGACCTGGCAAAAATGCGTCAGCTCATGCGTGGCAAAAAAATCGAAATAGCGGTCCAGCGCCAGCGATGGGAACGCGAACATCCGGTAATTGGCAAATCCGAACATGTACGCCGCCAACCGCTCCGCCGGATTTCCCTCCGGAAGAGCATCATAGACGGTCAGACCGACCGCCATCGGGATCAGCACCACTAGTATGGCTGCGCGCTTGGGTTCAAATGTCTGGAACACCACGAACAGAAATGGCAGCCAGACCACGGCAAGCAGCACCGTCTTGTTCAATAGAACCGGGTAGAAGCAAATAATCAGCAGGATGGACAAGGCCGCCATGGCATAGCGGCGCTGGCAGGCGAAATACGCAAACGCAAACGGCAAGACCGCGCCGATCAACGCCGCCGTGAGATATCGCAATACCGCGGGACGTTCGAACGTGCCGCGCAGTTGGTCAGCTTCCAGTATCCCGACCAGGGCAAACCCGTAATAGCTACTCCACGCAAGAACGGCGATGGTGATGCCGAGCGCCACCACCAACAGCCGGTTCATGGTCGCTGGCGACAGCACAATTGCCGGCGGTAGCCGCCTCGTCTGAAAAAGCACCGGAAGCAGAAACAGCAACAGCGACGCCGCGGCCGACCAGCGGGCTTGGACATCGTCGTATGCGGGCCCGACGAAATAGGTCAGCCAGATGAAACCGGCAATCAGGCTATAAAAGGCGACGCCGACAACATATCCGAAGCTGAAGCGCGCCAGCACAAACAACGGAATCAGCACAGCCAACAGCAAGGTTGCGCCAACCGCGCTCCAGAAATTCGGGTATCCGGGCACACTGTTGTGCAGCACCCTGGTCATGGACATGCAATTGAGCACGAGGAACAGCACCAGCAGCAGCGCCGCTCCGGCGGCGCTTCGCCAGGCACTTGGCCCGAGATCAAGATACGCCGAGACTCTCGGGCTGTTCGGGTTTTTCATCGTATCGGGAAACGCCCGGCTAGGGATCGGCGTGCATCGCGGATCACAATTCCAATTGCGACAAAAATGGTCGGGGCAGCTGGATTCGAACCAACGACCTGCAGTACCCAAATCAGGTCGCGGCAGTGGATAACGCGGCCGCGGGCGGCCATCAAGACCAACCTCCCCTTGTAAATCACTCATTTTCCTGGCGGACCATCAGTAATCGGCGGCCATTTGCGGACAACGGCGGCGTCAGCGCTACTGAGCGCGGTGCGGGGCGGCACTGTGGATTTCCGGATTTGGAAAGGGGTGTTCTACTGGAGGAACACCGGGGGCATTTCATCACCGATCTATTCATTAGTCCGGTGGGGGCTTCAGGAAGAACCTCGCAACCTTCCTGAGACCCTTTTTAGTGCGCTTTCAGCATTCCTGAGACCGTGATGCCCGTCAGGCTGCCCAACCGCAATAAATCGCGGCCGGGGGCAGAGCGGAGACGACCCCTCACCGCGCGGAATAGTGGTGGGATAGACGATCCGACCGGCATCGGACGTGACGGAAATCAACGTGGCGGGAGCATTAGTGCCCGAGCCGCCAATTCCAGGCGATTACCAGCGTCGCGAGCAGCAGCATGGTAATAATTTCTTCCGGGTCTAAGGCCATCGGCACACACGCACGCTTTAGAGCTGGCCGTAAGCCAGCACACGCGCCCCGAATGCCCAGCTCCAGAATACCAGGGTGCGGTTAAGAGTTGATTGACCCCAGATGATTTAACAGCGCGACGATCAGCAGCATGACGAAGATCGCGAGTCGGCCGATGCGGTTTAGGTGCTGCACTTCTGACTTTCCCGATATCGCCGCACGGCCTCGTTGACCTTCTCGCGGTCGCGCCGCTCGTCGGGCGAAAGCTCCATGATGCGATGCTGAGCATGCTTTCGCGGGGCTTTGTCGCCCATTCCCACCACAGATCAAAGGCGTCTTTTTCGGTCACGCGAGGAGGGCTTCCTGGAGCGCTACGAGGCGTTCGCGCCGCCGGGCTCAGCTACTTAATTTTAGCCAAGCACTCCTTCAGGCGCTCAAGCTCCGAAAGGACTTGCGTTTCCATGGTGTTTTGTAATGCGAGCGTGCCCCTGCTGGACAATTCTGCGGAGGCCTTTCTGTCCAGATTCTGCTTCCAATCCCGGATTGCCTGCTTAGTGGCGCTTTGGGCCTCCGACGTAGCCTTAAGGTACGCCTTTATGCAGGCGTCGCCCATGGAGCACGTCTGGCACTCTTGAGCGGCGGCAGCACTTGAAACAAGCAAGATAAGTGTCGCGGCAAGGACCCTCATTGCTTTTCTCCCGGGATTGGCCCCCGGCGCATGTTCTACTTGGTGCGGCTTGTTTGCAATGGTGGCCGCAGATTCACGCGAATGAATCCGCCACCCGCCCTTTAATCCCCCATCGGGTGGGGTTTCTTTTGGCCGCCTCAGTTGGCGGCCTCTTTCATTGCCCGGGCAATTTCAAACCAGCGCCAGTGCCGAGATCAGCAGCATGCACATGACGACCCGGCGGCCGATCCGGTTCACTCGCCTTTGTCCTTTTCTCGTTGTTCGCGTTCGTGAAGACGCGCCGCAATCGCCGTTCGCCTTGGTATCAGCGTGGCCTCATCAGAAAGCCGCTGCGCAAGATCGGAGTGATACTGTTGCACGACGTCGAGCACCGCTTCCTTGCCGAGCCTGCGATGGTACTCGGCAAGTAATTTGTGCATGGCTGCGAGCTCTTCATCGGTCATGGCGCAACCTGAACGTCTGAAAACAAAGCCGCCTAGCGGAATATGTCGCCGGCGGCTTTGCCATGGTAGATCCGGCTAGGATAATTTCCGGTACAGTTAGACTATCGCTTTCGCAGGCCCCTGCAACGGAACTCGCCCGTTAAGCTGAATGCAGGCGCTGCGGGTTAATGCTAGAACCACACCTTCGGGTCAAATTCCTGAGGCTTACGTCGCGGATTTGAAGGTTGGCGCGACGATCAAAGAAAATCGCCTCGCAGCGAACCCGATCAGTAGCATCGCCCAAGTTGATAGTTCGGGGACGGCCGCCACTGAAAACCCGTCGGAGAGAGTTGTTTCGGCTCAAAGGTATTGCGCGAACTGCAATGCATAGTAGTTAAATGTGAAAAAGTCGGCCACCGATACAGACAAAGACAGCTGACGTCGTGGATTGCCAGATTGGCGTTTGTGCCTATTGGAATTTCAATCGCAGACGCCTGCACCGTCGTTGATACAATCAAGGCGCAAAACATGATGGCAAATGCGCGCATCTTCGGCCTACTGAAATGACGGCCTATCCGACGCTCACGCCTTGGTTGAGTCAATGGCTCCCGCACGAAATGGTGATGGATTGACTTGCGGCGAGGTCGGACGGTGTGGAGGCGAAATCATCGACCCTGAGCGCTTTTCCGATCCTTGCTCCGGATTTGTTTGGTGAGGTTGCTAGCCGCAAAAACAGAATTCAAGACTATTGCGAGCAAGATTATCCAACATCCCGCCGTCACGATCGAGAGGATCAAGCTGCGTCGCCGCGTCATTGATAGCTTTCCGTCCAAACACGATTGAGCGGGGCCGCCCTCCTCTCGCAAAGCGGCGCCCCCTGATCGCACGGTACGCATGGCCCGGCGGGGGACTGGGTGTCGGGCCAAACCGAACGACTACGACAACGTTAGGAGTTCGAAAGCCCGCAGCAACAAAACTCGCTCGTTAAGCTTGATGTTCGCCCTGCGGGTTAATTCTGGAACACCTCCAAACAAAAAGACCGCCCGAAGGCGGTCTCTCTGAGCATGATGTAGCTTGCCGTAAGGCTCCGTGCGCGCGCCGTTCCCCACTGATCAGAATGCCCCAGCCAACCTTGGCGCGCGCTTTATCTACGCAGTACTCGCTCGATCTGTGAAGTTAAAGAGCCGGTTGCAACCGAGAAAAAAAGAGAACGTTGCTTGTACGACACAGCAGGCAGATCACTCGAGAACCTCATATTGAAACGCTAACGCCTTCCGGGTCGTTTTCCTCGAACCATGTCTCCGCGGCGTCCGCATTTGCAAACACCTTGATATGATCAGCGTCGCCGACTTGTTTGCTGGTGTTGACATAGATGAATACGGTCATCGGTCCCTCGCTAGCTTGGCCGGTCCCAGCGCGGCTCTTTGCGCATAGGGTTGAACTCGCGAACGTGGTGACGGTTTAATGCCTGTTCGGTCCACTGCGGATTTGGGCTAGCCGCAAGAACCCTTTCTGCCATCCCCTTTGCGACCCTGACGGACGCGGTGATTTTGGACAGGCGACGCCCGGACTTTGTGTCCGGGCGTTTTGCTGGTGTAGCGCTTTCTACCTCTGGACAGGCTTAGCGGATTCCATTGGCCGTGAGCTGGCTGGCTATGGCTGCAAATGAGGTTTGGAGAAGCACTCCGGTCCAGAAGTTGCAATTGTGCGTCTGCGCTATGTTGATTTCGAACGTTGGCACAGGCGCGACGAGGGATTGATCATTGTCAGTCAACGCGTTGAACCGAGCCCAAGTTGGCGTGCTGAACGAATTGGGATCGGCATTTTGGGCAAAGTTGCTCCAATAGCTCTTCATGGTGGTGGCCAGGATCTGCTCATTGCTGCTCAGTCTCGACGGGCCGCCATTGATGGTGAACAGGAATTGGAGTTCATCCGTGTGAGAGGCGCCATAGGGGAAGCTGACCGGAGGAAGGAAGAGCATGGGTGCGTTGGTGTCGTTGAACTCATAGCCAAAGGTAGGCACCGACAGCGAGAACAGCTGATCACTAATGTTCTTAGTACAGCTGAACAAGCTATCCGTGAGCACCGCGCTCAGAGCCGTTCCTGGGTTGTTGCCGAAGCTGCCGAGGGGATACTGCTTGAGGATTTCCTGGGCGATCTGCTGCGCCTTCTGCTTCTGCGTGGCGTTCAGCGGGGTGGTGACGCCACCGTTGAGCTGAGCCGCCGACAGTTGAACGAGAGCATCGGCGATAGCTAGGACCGCGAGCGGATATCCAGCCGTCGTCAATGGTCCAACCTCTGGATTGAGATCGAAGGCCAGCGCCGTAAACAGCGTACCTTCGTTACGGTTTGTTCCTTCAATGATGGGTACGTGGTTGAACTGGCCCAAAATCAGGGCCGTAGCCGGTTGCTGGGGAATGATGACGCCATCCACATTGGGGAAGAAAGCGGCCAGGGAGGCGAGAGTGACGGCGCTGGTAATGGTGGCCTGTTCCGTCAGAATTGAAGTGACAGACAGATTGCGCAGGCAAGCGACGGTGGCCGCGCTGGTGGAATCGTTGCAGCCTAACGCTGCGACGATAGCGGCTCCTTGTTGCTCCGCACCTTTGAGGGTAGGAAGCGGCGAAGCGCATGGCCCGCTTTCGGTGATGGCTTGCCGGAACAACCCGGTAGCTTTGGGAGAGACAATATTGGCACAGACGCTGAAGCCGCCGGCAGATTCACCGAAGATCGTCACGTTGTTAGGATCGCCGCCAAAGGCGGAAATATTCTGACGGACCCACCGGAGCGCGAATTGCTGATCTTCCAGGCCGTAGTTGCCGGAAACGCCATTGGCAGCCTGGGCGCTTAGAGCGGCATCGGCCATGTAGCCCAGAATTCCCAGGCGATAATTGATCGTAACCACGATCACGTTACCCTGGATGGCCATCTGGGATGGATCGTAGTCGCTGCCTTCGCCAAACACGAACGCGCCGCCGTGAAAGAACACCATCACGGGGAGCCGGTTTCTCGAGGGGGCGGAGGATCCGGGCACATAGACGTTCAGAAACAGACAGTCCTCATTGATGCTGGCGTGGCCAAAGGGCGAGGGAGCCTGTGGACACGGGCTGCCGAAGGCAGTTGCATTGATTGTGCCCGAAACGGCGGCCGGCGCGGTTGGCGGGGCGAAGCGCAGTTGCCCTGTAGGCGCAGCGGCGTAGCGGATACCTTCAAAGGTCGTGATTCCGGAGCCGGCCGTGCCCTGGAAGGTGGCGGCGGGGAAGGTGCCGGAAGGAGTCGTTACCGTCTGCGCGCTTGCCGGAGCACAGGCCAGTGCAGCGGCAGCCAGCCCTGCAAGAGCACTGCGGAACAACCCAAAAAATCGCTGCTGTTGCTTCGTCATGAGTTCCTCCTTTTCTGAAATCGGTTGGGGCCGTTTTTGGGATCTGGACGGGACTGCCTCTCGCGGCTGCCCATCCGTCCATACTCAATCTGTCGTTGAGGGCCGCAATAATAACACAAAACAACCAGTTATAATAATAATTAATTGTTCAGTTTTGTTTATGGAAAGCCGGGAGTCAGACGACAACAGGAGTCGTCGGAAGAACCAGCAAAAGCAAAGGCTTTGCCACAGCGTAACGGATAGACCGGGTTACAGGCTATTGGACGCGCTGGGCTTTGGCGGAGTGGGTGTCGCCATTGACCCGGGCTGAACGCGACTCCTGAGGTGCACCGTTGTGCTTTGCTGTGGACTCAGGTTCCTTCCGGCGCCCACAAGCCAAACGAGAGAATATCAATGAATCGTTCCAAGGCTTCCTCGTCGGACACCGCCAAATGCCGGCGGCACATCAGCCTCTCGACCATGAAATAGCTGAAGAAGAAGGTGAAGACGAGGGCGAATGCGAAGGCCGGATCCGCGCCGCACCAACCGGGAGATTTCTTGGCTTCTTCCAGAATCAGGCCCAGACGGCGCCGAAACTGTCCCGGAAGATCGTGGAAGAGGTCAGCGAAATAACGGCTCTTGAACTCAAGAATGTCAATGTACATCAAGAGGTAGTACTCAGCGTCATCGTAGACCATGGACTCCATGAATGCGGCAAGAAAAGTAATCTCGGCCCGGGAGAAGGGAGCCCGCAAGGTACTTAGGATGCCATTGCGGAAACGCCGCAGGCAGGCGCGATAGTTCAGCACCAGGCTTTGAAAAATGGCCTGTTTGCTCGAATAGTAGGTGTAGATGCCTGCCCCGGAGATGCCTGCCTTGTCCGCAATTTCAAGGATGTTGGTGCCGTGAAAGCCCTGGGTGGTAAACAACTCGAGCGCCGCAGCCTCGATGCGCAAGCGGTTTTCGTCGATCCCTTCGCGCGTGATGCGCGGCTCAAAAAGGATGGGCTGTCTTTCGGGCCTTTCATCGTGCTTTCGCCACGAGTAGTGAGAGCCGTCTTCCACGGGATTGAGCAAACGTCCGGCCAAAAGACGAATGAGGCCCACCTGTTCCCTGGCAGTTCTGAGCAGGGCCTTTTGTTCCGCGGAAGCATCGGATTTTCTGCCATGCGGCTCGCCGTCGCGAGCGCCTTCCCGGGTACTCCACAACCCGTGCAAAATGAGTTCGATGAATCCGGAAACAGCGTTTTCGTCAGAGACGCCCAGGTAGCGCCGTCCGAGAACAAACTTTTTCGTTACAAAGTAGTTGAAGAAATAGAGGTAGACCGCGGCCAGAACGAAGGCCGGATCGCCTCCTCGCCATCCAGGCTGGGTTTTGACTTGCTCTAATTTGTCACCCAACAGTTTCCGGAATTGCTCAGGTACGTTGACAAATGTCTTGGCGAAATACTGGTTCCTGAACTCAACTACATCGATGAAAATCAAGAGGAGATATTCGGGATTGGCGCGAACCTTGGCCCGGATGGCCGAAGCGAGCGTCGTGAGACCGGAGCGGGAGAGTGGGTCGGGAATTTTCCTTACCGTTTGTGCCAACCAGTTTTCCACATTGGTGCGGTATCGCTGCGTCAGATTCTTGAACATGGCTTCTTTGCTGGGGTAGTGCGTATAGATGCTTCCCGTAGACACACCTACTTCTTTTGCGATCTCACGGGTGTTGGTTCCGTGAAAGCCTTTCGTGGTGAAGAGTTTCAAGGCCGCATCGGCAATGCGAAGCTGGCTCTTTTCCCTCTGCTCTTTAAGAATTTTGGGCACGATATGGTGAGACGCTTTGCAGGTAAATTTTCTCTTGAATGAACTGTTCGAAGACAGGCATGCGGTCAAACCTCTTGTTTGGAGTAGAGGAAAGCCCCGTAAGTCATTGATTGGTCGGGGCAGCTGGATTCGAACCAACGACCTGCAGTACCCAAAACTGCCGCGCTACCAGGCTGCGCTATACCCCGACATCGTTAGGAAATGACGTCGATACACGCTTAGACCAGCACCATCAA